>JAZQNZ010000320.1:0-3220 GCA_045627665.1 Oscillospiraceae bacterium | reverse complement strand
CCATCCCGACGTCTGCGACAGCCTTGAGCGGCAGACCGGCGACAATGCCTATAAGCTGATAACGCCACAGGCGCTGAAGGCTGCGCAGGTCGCCGGCCGCGCCGTGGACGTTTCTGCGGACGACTTTGAGGGATAATACGGTTTCGCCGAAAGGCGACCCCATTTCTGTACGGACAGAAATGGGGGAAAGAACCGCCAAAGGGCTGCGACCCTTTGGAAACCCGCGGGGGTTAAAGCTTGCGCTTACGCGCAAAGGGCGCGCCCGCTGATGCGGGAAGTAACGCCGCGGCACTTCGTAGCCGCGGCTGTGCGTCAAAATTTCTCAATTTTTTGCCGCAGCAGCGCCAGCGAAGCGGGTGCGCGGACGTAGAAGCAGAGACCGTCCGATAACGGATACAGCAAATTTGCACCGCACCGCAGGGGAGTCCAGAGGGGGCTGCCTCTCTAAGCCCCCCTCTGGTGTGCTCTTTCTTTTGCCACTTCTTTCTGCACAAGCAGAAAGAAATGGCGCGTTCCTCGCTCCCGCAGGAGCGAAAACTTCCCCCCGCCGGGAGGCGATACGATTGACAGCAAAAGAAAAAGCCCTGCAGATGCTTGACAAGCGGGACTATTCCCGCGCGGAGCTGCTGCGCAAGCTGGCGGAAAAGGGGTTCGACGAGACCGAGTCGGCCGAGGCGGTGGACCGCCTTGCGGAGCTTGGCTTTGTGGACGACGCGCGCTATGCGCCCATTATCGTTCGGCACTATGCCGCAAAAGGCTGCGGCGCGCAGCGTGTACGGCAGGAGCTGCAAAAACGCGGCATTCCCAAAAAACTCTGGGATGAAGCCATGGAGCAGATGCCTGTGCAGGACGACACCGTTGACCGGCTGCTGCGGTCAAAACTGAAAAGCGGCGCGCCTGACCGTTCGGAGCTGAAAAAAGCGCAGGATTTCCTCCTGCGCAAGGGTTACGGCTGGGACGAGATCAGGGCGGCGTTGGCAAGATACAACAGCGAAATCGAGGACTGTGACTGATATGAAGGAAAAAATCGCGCTCATTTCTCTGGGCTGCGCAAAAAATTTAGTGAACAGCGAGCAGATGCTCTGCCTGCTGGACGACGCGGAATATACGCTGGTGCCCGACCCGGACGGAGCGGACGCCGTCATCATCAATACCTGTGGGTTTATCGACTCGGCAAAGAGCGAGGCCATCGACAATATTCTGGAGATGGCGGAGCTGAAAGCGGCGGGACGACTCGGGAAGATCATCGTGACCGGCTGCCTTTCCGAGCGCTACCGTGACGAGATCCGCGGGGAACTGCCGGAGGTGGACGCGCTGCTCGGCGTCGGCAGCTATGCCGACATCGTGGAGGTCGTCCGCAATACGCTGGACGGCAAATCCGACGACCGCTTCGGCGACAAAAACGCCCCCGTGGACGAGGTGGGCCGCTACCTGACCACCGGCCCCGGCTGGGCGTACCTCCGCATTGCGGAGGGCTGCGACAACCGCTGCGCCTACTGCGCCATCCCGGACATCCGGGGAAAATTCCGCAGCCGCCCGATCGAAAACGTCGTTGCCGAGGCAAAGGCACTTTCCGAAGCGGGCTGCCGCGAGATCATCGTCATCGCGCAGGACATCACCCGCTACGGTACCGACCTTTACGGTGAGCGGAAGCTGGCCGAACTGTGCCGGGAGATCTCCGCGATCGAGGGCGTCGAGTGGATCCGTCTGCACTATCTCTACCCCGACGAATTTGACGACGAGCTGATCGACGAGATCGCAAATAATGACAAGATCGTCAAGTATCTGGATATTCCCATCCAGCACATCAACTCCGCCGTGCTGAAGCGTATGAACCGCCGCGGCACCGGGGAGGAGATCCGGACGCTGTTCAAAACCCTGCGCGAGCGCATCCCGGGGCTTGTGCTGCGCACCAGCCTGATCACCGGACTGCCCGGCGAGGGCGAGGCGGAGTATGAGGAGCTGTGCGAATTCCTGCAGGATGCCCGCATCGAGCGCGTCGGCGTTTTCCCGTTCTCCCCGGAGGAGGGGACGCCCGCCGCTTCCATGCCCGACCGTGTGGAGAGCGAGGCGGCGGAGCGCCGCGCGGAGCTCATTATGGATATGCAGCAGCGCATTATGGAGGATTATTATGCCTCCTGCATCGGAAAGACGCTGCGCGTGCTCTGCACCGGCGAAGACGGCGCGTATCTCACGGGCAGAAGCTACGCCGATTCTCCGGACATCGACGGAACGGTGTATTTTGACGGCGACTGCGTTCCCGGCGATTTTGCCGAGGTGCGCATCACCGGACTGATGGACGGAGAGCTGCTCGGCGAGCAGGTTTAAAGGAGATGAAATCGCTGTGAATACTGCAAATAAGCTGACGATCATGCGGATCGTGCTGATCCCGGTGTTTCTCATTCTGCTGTACTGGGGCTTTCCGTACTGCAACTGGGTGGCGCTGCTGGTGTTTATCGCCGCCAGCCTGACCGACACGCTGGACGGCTGGGTGGCGCGGCGGTTTGACCAGGTGACGACTTTCGGAAAATTCATGGACCCGCTGGCGGACAAGATGCTTGTGATGGCAGCCATGTGCTGGTTTGTCCAGAGCGGACGGATGCCAGGCTGGGCGCTCGCCATCGTGCTGCTGCGCGAGTTTGCCGTGTCCGGGATGCGGCTTGTCGCCGTGGAGCGCGGCAGAGTGATCGCCGCGGCGTGGAGCGGCAAGGTCAAGACTGCGTCAACTATGGTGGCGCTGTGCATCATGCTGGCTTTTTCCTTCCGGTGGATGGACTGGGTCTGCGTGATCGTCATTCTCGGAACGACCGTGTACTCCGGCGTGGAGTATTTCCAAAAAAATATAGATGTCTTTAAGGGCGTATAAGAAAAGCGCGGCGCATCTGCACAACGATTTCGTGCAGATGCGCCGCGCTTTTATTTCGGCGGTGCAGGTTTCGGGGAACGGGTACACGTCCCGTCCGGTCGATGCGGGGCAGGCTTACAAGGGGAGGGGCACGATCAAAAAGTGCCCCTCCCCCTGCAAGCCCCTTGGGCGCTTTCGGGCAGCTTTGAAAGCACTCCGCCTGCAGGCGAAGCCTTATTTTCGCTTTGCCTGCGGATAGGGCTTCCGCTCGTCCGTAATGCCGAGCAGATAATCCGTGCTTGTTTTGAAGTATCCGGCAAGCGCAATGAGAACATCCAGCGGGATGTTCAGATTTCCGCGCTCATAGTCGGAATA
>JAZQNZ010000319.1:0-3103 GCA_045627665.1 Oscillospiraceae bacterium | reverse complement strand
GACACCCGGAACCACAATCCGGTGCTCTAACCAACTGAGCTACACCCACCATAGGGAAAATGGTACGCCAGAAGGGACTCGAACCCCCGGCCTACTGCTTAGAAGGCAGTTGCTCTATCCAGCTGAGCTACTGGCGCATATCTGCGGACCATCGAAGAAGCAGTTGCTCTGCCGTCCGCCAAGAGCCGCTTGCGCGGTTGCTCCCGGCACGCTCCCTGCGGGGAGTGTATCCAGCTGAGCTACTGGCGCATATATACAACAGCCTTGCTTTGCTGGAGCGGGTGAAGGGAATCGAACCCTCGTATCCAGCTTGGAAGGCTGGTGTTCTACCATTGAACTACACCCGCAAGCTTAAAAAGGATAGCATGAAACGGACAGATTGTCAAGAGCTTTTTCCAATTCTGCCGTTTCAAGCCATCATTTTTTTGCGTCAGCCGTGAAAAAGACGCTTTACCTGATAGCGCGGCTCGTTTGTAACGTTGACGCCAAGCTTCTGAAACAGACTTTCGTCCACGCGGGAGAGAATGACGGTCGAGTGCGCCTCGCAGCCGCGCAGCGAGCTGAGCTGATCCATGGCGCGCTCCGCCAGCGGATTGGTGACCGCGCAGATGGACAGTGCTTCCAGCGTCTCATCGGTGTGCAGCCGCGGGTTGTGATTGCCGAGGTGCTCGATTTTCAGATGCTGGATGGGCTCGATGATATTCGGCGCGATCAAAAGCTGCTGCTTCTCGATGCCGGCAAGCTCCTTCAGCGCATTCAGCAGGCAGGCGGAGGCGGGGCCGAGCAGCGAGCTTGTCTTGCCTGTGACGACGCGGCCGTCCGGCAGCTCCAGCGCCATTGCGGGGAAGCCGGTCTCTGAAGCGCGGTTCAGCGCCGCCGCGACAACGGGACGCTCGTTTGTGGAGATCCCGGCGGTGTTCATAATGAGCTCGATCTTGCGCAGCTCTCTCGGATCGCTGAGTCCCTGGCGGACAGCGCAGGCGGAGGAAAAACAGCGGCGGATGATCTCCTGACGCGAAGCGTCGCGGCAGGCGTCATCGTCAGAGATGCAGTAGCCGACCATGTTGACGCCCATATCGGTCGGACTCTTGTAGGCGCTCTTGCCCCAGATGCGTTCCAGAATGGCGTTCAGCACGGGGAATATCTCCACGTCGCGGTTGTAGTTGACGGTGGTCTCGCCATAGGCCTCCAGGTGGAACGGGTCGATCATGTTGACATCGTCCAGATCGGCGGTTGCGGCCTCATAGGCAAGGTTGACCGGATGCTTCAGCGGAAGATTCCAGATGGGGAAGGTTTCGAATTTGGCATAGCCGGCGCTGATTCCGCGCTCATGCTCGTGGTAGAGCTGACTGAGGCAGGTAGCCATCTTGCCGCTGCCGGGGCCGGGCGCGGTGACAACAATCAGGCTGCGGCTGGTTTCGATGTAGTCGTTTTTCCCGAAGCCGTTGTCGGAAACGATGAGCGGAAGGTTTGCGGGGTAATCGGGAATGATATAGTGGCGATAAACCTTGATGCCGAGCGCCTCCAGACGCTTCTGAAACTGCTCTGCGGCGGGCTGGGAATTATATTGGGTGATGACGACGCTGCCGACATACAGTCCGATCCCGCGGAATGCGTCGATCAGGCGGAGCGTGTCCTCGTCATAGGTGATGCCGAGGTCGCCGCGGCGCTTGCTGCGCTCGATGTCGTTGGCAGAGATGGCGATAATGATCTCTGCATCGTCCTTGATTTCCAGCAGCATCTGCACCTTGGCGTCGGGCCTGAAGCCGGGGAGTACGCGGGAGGCGTGATAGTCGTCAAACAGCTTTCCGCCGAACTCCAGATACAGCTTTCCGCCGAACTGAGAGATGCGTCTGCGGATATTTTCAGACTGAAGCTTTAGATATTTGTCGTTGTCAAAACCGAGCCTTGTCATGAACAGTTACCTTCTCCCGTAATACGAATACCGTGAGATTTATTTTTCGGACGGACGCTTCACTTTGCTTTTTGCACTCAGAATGAAGGTCAGCAGCAGCGCAAGATACACCGCGCAGATGCCGATGACGAGATACAGCATCATGTCGGATTTCGGAGCCATGCCGACGAGGATCAGCACGGGGAAGCCGAAGCCGATGCCGAACGAGCTGCCGAGGACGAGGTTGTTCGCGGCGGGCGTTTTGTATTCGGGGTCGATCTCGCGCAGGAGCAGGATGCCGGAGGAAATGGTGCCGGTGAGCATACCGTACATACTCATCAGACCCTCGTAGTAATAGCCGGGATAGAGCTTTTTGCACAGCCATGCAAGATAAAACCATGTCGCAAGCGTACCGGCGACGGTAAGCAGGATAAAGGGTACCCAAAGTCCGCTCAGATCCTCCAGACGGATGGAGGCGATTCCGGCGACGATCATGAGGTCAAAGGCAAAACCGGAGATGCGGTTGAGCAGATAGTTGTTCTGATACTGGCGCTCCATGAAGTTCAGCCGCTTCATGCGGGAGAGAAACAGCTTCACGAGCAGGGCGACGAGCGAACCGATGATAAAGTTGAAGCCCCAGAGCAGGGAATTCACGGTCTCGCCCGCGCCCGGACTGATGGCGGTGATGCCGCTGGTGATGCCCCATGTAAGCAGATAGGTGAGCAGATAGGTCAGAATGACCATGGCGGCCTGCATGGAAAAGCGGTCGAGCGATTCGCTGAGGGGCATTTCGCCATGATCCTGGAAGGTGTCCACCGTGACGGAGCCGGAGAGCTCGTCGTGGCTGACGCGCGACAGACGGTTCTTTTTCATCAGGATATTCAGTACGATCACGCCGACGATGCAGGCGACAAGATAGCCGGAGGCGGCGAGGGACAGACCGAAGCTGCGTCCGCCGGCGAAGCCGAGCGCCTCGTAAGCGCCGCCGATGTTGTTGGCCTGACCGGGACCCTGACCGTAGCCCATAGGCAGCAGGATGCCGGCGGCCTTAAACAGATCGGGCATCACGGTGAAAGCGAGGAGAAGCACAACGGCGGAGCCGACGATGGCCTGCACCAGATACACGCTGACGATCATCGCGCCGCTTTTTGCGCCGATCATGGCGTTGCTGCGGTCTGCGTCGGTCTTTTTCTGAACGCGCAGCGTCAT
>JAZQNZ010000318.1:0-5908 GCA_045627665.1 Oscillospiraceae bacterium | reverse complement strand
CGTCCGCCACGGCCTTCTGCGCATCCTTCTCGTTCTCCACGGTCACCGGGCAGTTATACAGCCCTTCGCCGTACGCCTTCACAATCGCCTCGCGCCGCGCTGTTGACAGCGTGATCGGGAAGCAGTCGCGCGATACCGCGATGATTCCCAGCTTCACTTCCGGTATGTTCATCATTGTCTGTCCCTCCTGTAAGATCAAATAATGAGAATGATATTCTACTGAAAAAAGTTTCTGCAACTTGCAGTATAAACGAAATGAGCCCGGTATGTCTATATGTTTTTTACTTTTTCCGGCAAGGCTTTGCAAGATGGATAATTATGCTTGATTCCCGGTGCTGAATTTGCTAAAATGACGGCATCGTGATTCGGACAGGGAGGACTCCTTTATGGCAAAACTGTGTGATGTTGCCAGGGAAGCGGGCGTTTCCATTACGTTGGCGTCATTTGTTATGAACGGGCGGGCGGAAGAGATGCGGATTGCACCGGCAACCGTGCAAAAGGTGCTCGAAGCCGCCAAAAATCTATCCTATATTCCGAATATGGCGGCAAAGCGCCTGATTACCTCGGAACGGACGCCCTCCGTCCCGGAAATCAGCTTTCTCTGGCCGCCCACGCTGCATCCAACGCTGCTCGGCAGCTATATGATGATTGCGCAGTCGCTTTTTCGCACAAATGCGGTGCCTGAAATGAACCTGACGATTTGCCCGCTGGATATGGAGTATCGGTCAAAACTCAGTGCAAACTATTTTGAAGGCAACTTCAACGGAGTCATCATTTCTCCCAAGAAAAAGGCGGACGTTGAGTTCTCGGAAAATCTGAACACGCTCGTTCCCGTGATCGTGCTCCATGCCCGTGCGGAAAATCACCCGAACATCGTCGTTGACCACTATGCAGCCGGCGAAATGACCGCAAGGGTTTTTGCCCGTCACGGCCATCGCAGAGTAACGCTCGTCAGCGCCGAGCCCCTCGGGGGCATTGCCGAAACGAACCGGCAGCAGATGGGCTTTTTCGACACCTGCGAGGCGGAAAATCTGCATTTTGAATATATTGTGATGCCGGATGAGGCGATGGCTTCCACGGCGGCCCGTTCTCGCTTCGGCAGAGAACTGGCGAAGGAGCTGTTCGGCAGTGGGCGTCTGCCGGAAGCGATCTACATCCGTGATGACGTTGCTGCACTGGGCTTTATCAGTGCGCTCCGGATGCTGGGCGTTTGCGTCCCGGAGAGCCTTGAAGTGATGACCTACGGCGGCGCCGAAATTTCCGATGCCTGCAGTCCTTCCATCACAACGGTGGACTATCCCGTGGCTGACCTTACACGCACGATGCTGACAATGATGAACGAGCTGCTGTATGATCCGTTCCTCAAGCCGGAAGCCGTTTTTGTCCGGCCTACGATGACATTCCGCGAAAGCTGCCCCGAATAATCAATGCACACTTTCACAATACACACCCTCTCCAAGCTGCGGAAAAATTCCGCAGCTTCATTTTTTCCTCCGGCTTCCGTTCCCGCATGGGTGATGGGGAAAAATAAAAAATGACAGGAAATACTTGACAAGAAGATATAAATGTGATATCACAATAATATCAAACGAGAGGAGACAACTTTTTATGGAAGAAAAAATCTTACACGGCAGAAAAATCGGAATGCTCGTTCTGGTGCTGACGATCCTGCTCTATATTGCCGCCGTCATCGGCTTGATTTTCTCGGCAGTGAACGGAATGGTGTTCCTGACCGTGATCTGCATCCTCTGGCTCCTGCTGGGCTGGATCTCCTGGCTGGGTCTGAAGGTGCTGAAGCCGCAGGAGGCGGTCGTGCTGACGCTGTTCGGCAAGTATATCGGCACGCTCAAGGGCGAGGGATTCTATTTCGTCAACCCCTTCTGCAGCGCGGTGAATCCGGCTGCAAAGACAAAGCTGAACCAGTCCGGTGACGTGGACGGCGGCAGCGCCGGCATCAAGCTGAATCTCGGCAACGTCGGCAATCAGCAGGTTACCACCGAACTGGCGAACAAGAAGATTTCTCTGAAGATCATGACGCTGAACAATTCCCGTCAGAAGATCAACGACTGCCTCGGCAACCCCATCGAGATCGGCATCGCGGTCATGTGGCGCGTGACCGACACGGCGAAGGCCGTGTTCAACGTGGACAACTACAAGGAATACCTCTCCCTGCAGTGCGACGCAGCGCTGCGCAACATCGTTCGCATCTACCCGTATGACGTTGCCCCCAATGTGGATACCACGGGCGACGGCGTTGCAGATGAGGGCAGTCTGCGCGGCAGCAGCGAGGTCGTTGCCTCCCGCATCCGGGAAGAGATCCAGAGCAAGGTGGTAGACGCCGGTCTGGAGATCATCGAGGCACGCATCACTTATCTCGCCTATGCCCCGGAGATCGCAGCGGTCATGCTGCAGCGTCAACAGGCCAGCGCCATCATCGACGCGCGCAAGATGATCGTGGACGGCGCGGTCGGCATGGTGGAAATGGCGCTGGAGCGTCTGAACGAGAATAACGTCGTGACGCTGGATGAAGAGCGCAAGGCCGCGATGGTCAGCAATCTGCTGGTCGTGCTCTGCGGCAACCACGACGCGCAGCCGGTGGTCAATTCCGGCAGCCTTTACTGAGCCATGGCTGAGAATGACAACGCAAAAAAACAGATCCCCCTGCGCCTGAACGCGAAGCTCTATGCCGCGCTGGCGGCGTGGGCGGAGGATGATTTCCGCAGCGTGAACGGACAGATCGAGTATCTGCTCACCGAGTGCGTCCGGCAGCGAAAGAAAAACGGAAAATATGTCGGCGAGGAGATCGACGTTCCGCCGGAGCTGGATGTCTGATACCATATAATCAAAAAAAGAATCCGGATGAGAAAGCACGAACTTTCTCATCCGGATTTTCATCTTATTTTGCATACAGCAAGCCGATGATGTGGTTTTTCAGACGGCAGGGCAGCAGTCGTGCCAGCACGCAGAACAGCTTGTACCGAAAACCGATGGCATACTCCGGTTTGACCGAGCTGCGCAGCGCAAGCGACGCAATATAGCGCCCCGCTGCGGCAGGGTCCATGCCGGTCTGCTCGTCGTGCTCCATGACGGCAACGCTGCGCGCGATGCGCCCGCCGTAGATCTCGTCGCCGACGGGGGATTTTTCCCGCGCGGCGGTGAAACCCGTTCGGATGTCGCCGGGCATCACGGCAGTCAGCGTGATCCCGAAGGGGCGGACTTCGTTCGCAAGCGCGGCCGTGTAGGTCGTGACGGCGGATTTGCTGACAGAGTACCAGATCTGAAACGGGATCGCGATCGGCGCCGCGACAGAGCTGAGGTTGACGATGCGGCCGCCGCCCTGCGCGCGCATATGCGGGATGACCGCCTTGCAGCCGTTGACCATGCCGAAGACGTTGACGTCCAGCAGACGCTTCGCGTCGGCGTTCTCCGTAAATTCTGCCGCGCCGGAGATGCCGAAGCCCGCGTTATTTATGAGAATGTCCACGCGGCCCTCGCGGTCGACGACCTCCTGCACGGCTTCGGCAAAGCGCGATTCATCGGAAACATCGCAGGAGATGTGCGTGACCCCGTCGGCTGCGGCGTCGCGCCGGGAAAATTCATAAACGGTGCAGCCGCGGTCACGCAGGGCAAGCGCGGTCTCGCGCCCGATGCCGCTGCTGCCGCCCGTAACGATGGCGACCTTACATTTACATATTTTCATACTTCTTGAAAACGTCCACCATGATGTCCACGGCCTCATCAATGAGTGCGGTGGTGTGCGTTGCCATCAGGCTGCAGCGCAGCAGGCACTCACCGGGCGCGCAGGCGGGAGGCAGCGTGGCATTGACGTAAACGCCGCGTTCATAGAGCTCCTTCTGGATGGTGAGCGTTTTGACGGGCTCGTAGGTATAGATAGGGATGATGGGCGTTTCGCTCATGATGATCTTAATGCCGGCGGCGAGCAGCTTTTCGCGCATATACTGCGCAATATCGTGCAGCTTCTGCGGCAGCTCGGGGTGGTCGATCAGATAGCGCAGCGAAGCGTTTGCCACGGCGATCTGTGCGGGCGGCACGGAGGCTGCGAAAATATATGGCCGGGAGCTGCAGCGGATAAAGTCGATAACCTTGGCGTCTGCCGCGATGAAGCCGCCGAGCGAGGCGAGCGACTTCGAGAAGGTGCCCATGTAGATGTCAACCTGATCCTCCAGACCGAAGTGGCTTGCCGTGCCGCGTCCGCCCTCGCCGAGGATGCCGAAGGCATGGGCGTCGTCAACCATGACGCGCGCGCCGTATTTCTTTGCAAGCGCGCAGATCTCCGGCAGCTTGGCAATGTCGCCGCCCATGGAGAAAACGCCGTCCGTGACGATCAGGCAGCCGGCGGTCTCCGGAACGCTCCGGAGGCGCCTTTCCAGATCCTCCATGTCGCTGTGACGGTAGCGCAGCATTTTGCCGAAGCTCAGCTTGCAGCCGTCATAGATGGAAGCGTGGTTTTCGCGGTCGCAGATGACGTAGTCGCTGCGCCCGACGATGGCGCTGATTGCGCCCAGATTGCTCTGGAAGCCGGACGGGAAGGTTGCAACGTCGTCCTTGCGCAGAAACGCAGCCATTTCCTTTTCAAATTTCTGGTGCAGGATCAATGTGCCGTTCAGCAGACGGGAGCCGGAGCAACCGGTGCCGTACTCCTCCAGCGCTTTGAGACCGGCGCTGATGATCTCGGGGTTAACGGTCAGACCGAGATAGTTGTTGCTGCCGAGCATGATGCGGCGCTTGCCTTCCATGATTACTTCGGTGTCCTGACGGGACTGAAGCTCGCGGAAGTAGGGGAACAATCCCATGGAACGGTATTCGTCCGCCTGGGAGAAGGAATAGCATTTTTCGAAAATATCCATGTTTTACCTCCGGATGATTGATAATTCAAGATACTATTCTGACACATCAAGACACATCTTATAGCGTTGCGAACGAAAAGTCAAGGTGACGGACGGTTGACTGCCGCGCAGTCGAAATCGGTCGCTGCGCTTCCTGACGAAACAGGACGCAGCTCGGAGAATCATGGGGAAACGTGTCGTAAAACGCAGAAGCATCATCGAATTATGTTAACAAATTGTCGACAGTCAAAAGGGGCGGGATGATTGAAATTGTCGGTGGAATATGTTAGTTTATATCTAAATTCACGGCCATTTAGATGAAAATACATAGCTGCCGTAATCCTTATGATAAATTGGAGGAAAAATTATGGAAACCAAGATCAAGGTGCTTGTCGCAGACTCGGGAGAGGATTTTCGCTGCCTGCTGCGCGACAGCCTGAACGCGGAGGGGGATATCGAAGTCGTCGGTACGGCAGCGGACGGACAGGAGGCGCTTTCCATGCTTGCCGAGCATCGCCCGGATGTGCTGCTGCTGGATCTTGTCCTGCCGAGACTGGACGGTATGGGCGTTTTGCAGCGCCTGCGCGAAACGGGGGTATCGCCCGTGACGATGATCGTATCCGCATTTTACAATGAACGGATGATCGCGCGCTGCGCGGAGCTGGGGGTTTGCTACTTTATTCCCAAGCCCTGCGACATCGCTGCGCTGGCAGCGCGGATCCGGCAGTATGTGCGCGGGGAGAGCGCGGATGCGCCGCAGACTTTTGCACCCACGGAGGTGCGACGCCGGGAGCCGGATCTTGAAACGACAGTGACGGAGGTAATCCACGAGATCGGCGTGCCCGCCCACATCAAGGGCTACCAGTATCTCCGCGAGGCGATCATCCTCACGATCAACGACATGGAGATCATCAACGCGGTGACGAAGGTGCTGTACCCCGCCGTGGCGAAAAAGTACGGCACGACGCCCTCTCGCGTCGAGCGCGCCATCCGCCACGCCATCGAGGTCGCGTGGGATCGCGGCGACCTTGAGACGCTGCAGAAGTTCTTCGGCTACACCG
>JAZQNZ010000317.1:0-3242 GCA_045627665.1 Oscillospiraceae bacterium | reverse complement strand
GCGTGCGCACGCGGTCGAGCGTCTCACGGCGGAAAACCCGGGTCTGCGCGTCCTCGGCGGCGGTGCGCCCCAGATTCTGAGCATCTCCCTGCCCGGCTGGCGCAGCGAGGTACTGATGAACTATCTGGAAGCGAAGGAGATTTACGTATCAAAAAGCTCCGCCTGCAAAAAGGGCGGGCGGAGCTACGTTTTGGAGGAAATGGGCCTTCCCGCCGACGTGATCGACGGAGCGCTGCGCGTCAGCTTCTCCCGGTTCACAACAGCGGAAGAGGTGGACGCATTCTGCTGCGCGCTGAAGGAAGCGCGCGAAAATCTGCGTCACCGCTGAACGGTTTCCTCGCAGCGGTATTCTGTTTTCCCGGCGTCCGCGTCTTCCGGCGGTGCGTCCGGTATATCATCCGGTGTTTCTTCTGCGGAGGGGACGGCGTCTGCCGTCTCCTCCGTTTTGTTATGCCTGTTTTTCCTTCCGCGGCGCTTTTTTCCCGTGTTCTCGCGGCTGTGCTTCGCTGCGCGGTCGATCCTGACGGGCAGGCCGGTCTTTGGGTCAAAGTGGTCAAGATCGACATACACGGCGGTATTCTGCGGCAAGCCGCTGCGTCCGAGCTTGCGCTGAACAAGATCGCGGAACAGCGAGTAAATCACGACGAACACGGGCACGCCCAGCAGCATTCCCGCAAAGCCGAACAGTCCGGAGCCGACGATGATGGAAAACAGCACCCAGAACCCGCCGATGCCGACGCTGTTGCCGAGGATCTTCGGGCCGAGGAAGTTGCCGTCAAACTGCTGGAGCAGGATGACGAACAGCAGGAAGATCAGCGCCTTGATCGGGTCCTCCATCAGGATAATGAACGTCGTCGGGATCATGCCGAACAGCGGGCCGAAGAACGGGATGATGTTGGTCACGCCGACGATGAAGCTGCACAGCACGGCATAGGGCATCCGCATACACAGGCAGCCGATATAGCAGATCACGCCGATAATGAGACTGTCAAGGATCTTGCCGGAGATGAAGCCCATGAACACCTTGTTGACGAAGTGGATGCCGTCAAGGATCTTCTCGCTGGCCTCAACGGAAAAGATCGCATACAGCAGCTTCTTTCCGTGGGCGCCGAAGGTCTCCCGGCTGTAGAGAACATAGATGGAAACGATAATGCCGATGAGGACGTTGTAAACGCCCTTGGCGAAGTAGTAAACGCTGCTGGTAAGGTTTGTGACGATATTTTTGATCTCCGGCAGAAGATTGTTCGTCGCCCAGCCGACGAGACCGTTGGAAAGGTCGCCGAACATTCCGCTGATGGCGGTGTCGATCTCAGGATAATCCTTCAGCAGCCGCGTAAACCACTCATCCGCCTTCGCAACATAGTCCGTGCTGTTGACGATCAGACTCTCGACGCTGCTGTAAAGCTGCGGGATCACGAGCCAGAGCATACCGCCGAGCACCACGACCAGGGAGATTATGGCAAGCAGGACGGAGAAGCCGCGGGAAAATTTCGGAACGGCGGACGCCGCCTTCGGGCTTTTCTTATAAAGGCGCTTTGCCAGCGGTTCAAAGAGATACTTCTGATAGATGCGCATCAGGGGATACAGCAGATAGGCGATGACAAGGCCCCAGATAAACGGGCTGAGGATCCCGCCGAGCTTATGCAGCGCGCCGCGCAGCCAGCCGAGATGGTTGATCAGCATATAGAAAACGATGGCGGCAGCGACCACGCAAAACGCGGTCATCCCCCAGTAAAGATATTTCTTATCCCATCTGAAACGCTTCATGCCAAGCTCCTGTTCCTTCAAGTTTGTTGCTTCCAGTTTACTATTCCGCCGCCGCTGCGTCAACCGAAAATACGCATCCTTTGCGGGATTTTTTCAGCGCCCGTGCGGCCCGTTCTGCCAATACCGCGCCGTGGAAAACCGCACTTTTGCAAAACAGCCGCCTGCCGCCGTCCCGCTCCCGCCGTCCGCACCACCCGCTCGCCCCGAAAACCGCCCGCTCCGACCGCATTTCGCCGCCGTTTCGCCGCAGCGCCCGCCCGTTCCCGACCGCTCCCCCCGCCGATCCCATTTCGGCGGCTTCGTCTGTGCAGATTGCGTCATTTGTGACGCCGCATTTTGTTCCGTTTCCCCCACCGTGTCCCCACGTCGAAATCAGTGTCCGCCGCAGGCAGAATCTCCGTGATATAGTCTTATGTCAACCGTATTTGCATATTGTCGGCGCAATTCGCCGCATTTCGTATGTTGGAAAGTCTGTTGGAAGTGTTCAAAACATTGGCAATACGGTAATTTTTGATTTTCCTGATCGACCGCAATACACTTTCGCATCCAAAATTATTCATTATCCGTTTCATTGATTATCAATTTTATGTCAATTTTTCGGCGGGCATATTCCCATTTCCGGCGGCATAAGGATAAACAGCGAGTCCACAGGAAAAAATACAATATCCTTGAAGGGAGCTGCCATGAAAAAGTCCGTTTCGTTTCTGCTGGCATTTCTGCTGCTGACCGTACCCGTCTGTGCGCTGACGCCGCTCGGCGGCGATGACATCACGATCTCCGCACCGTCCGCCGTTCTGATGGAAAAGACCACCGGCACGGTGCTGTATGAAAAAGACGCCCTTGCGCACCTTCCGCCCGCTTCTGTCACGAAGGTGATGACGCTGCTGCTCGCGGTGGAGGCGGTCGACGGCGGCAGCCTCAGCCTTGACGAGCTTGTCACGGCCTCCGCGCGCGCCGCCGGCATGGGCGGCAGCCAGATCTGGCTGGAGGAGGGCGAAACGATGAGCGTCGGCGAGATGCTGAAATGTATCGCCGTTGTCTCAGCAAATGACTGCTGTGTGGCGCTTGCCGAGCACATGGCGGGCAGCGAAGAGGCGTTTGTCGCCCGTATGAACCGGCGCGCGGAGGAGCTCGGCCTTGCAGACACGCATTTCTGCTCCTGCAGCGGTCTGACCGACAGCCCGGATCACTACTCCTGCGCCCACGACCTTGCCGTCATCAGCCGCGAGCTCATCAGCCACGACCTCATCAAGGAGTATTCGACCATCTGGATGGACACCATCCGCGGCGGCGAATTCGGCCTTTCCAACACCAACAAGCTCATCTACCACTACCCCGGCGCAACGGGTCTGAAGACCGGCTTCACGAGCGCCGCAATGTACTGCCTTGCGGCAACGGCGGAGCGTGACGGCGTGGAATATATCGCCGTGGTGCTCCACGCCCCCACCAGCGCCGACCGTTTTGAGAGCGCAAAG
>JAZQNZ010000316.1:0-2088 GCA_045627665.1 Oscillospiraceae bacterium | reverse complement strand
TGCGATCAGGCGATCGCAGAGGGCGTGGATGCCCTGATCCCCATTGCCACCATGACGGCGCAGGTCGCTGCGGTCAGCGCCGAAAAGAGCAAGACCCCCGTGATCTTCTCCGCAATTTCCTATCCCCAGAACGCAGACCTGTCCGCCATTGACTATGTTACCGGCACCTCCGACGCCCTGAACGCCGAGACGATCATCGACATGATGCTGGCGCAAAACCCGGACGTGAAGAATGTCGGCCTGCTCTATTCGCTCTCCGAAGCAAACGCCAAGCCCGCCATTGCGGACGCCAAGGCGTATCTGGATTCCAAGGGCATCGCTTACAGCGAGCAGACTGCCGCCACCAATGATGAAGTGATTGCCGCGGCATCTTCTCTGATCGCGGAGGGCGTGGACGCCGTATTTACCCCGACCGATAACATCATTGCCGCCGCAGAGCTTGCCATCTATGAGGATTTTGCCAAAGCGGGCATCCCGCACTATGCGGGCGCGGATTCCTTTGTCCGCAACGGCGCATTTGCAACCTGCGGCGTGAACTACACCCAGCTCGGCTATGATACCGCTGAACTTGCTTACAAGGCCATGACCGAGGGTATGGACGGTCTGGAAGATTTCTATGTCAGCGCGGGCGACATCATTACCGTCAACACCGAGACTGCCGCCGCGATGGGCGCGGACTACGCCTGCTTCAGAGACATGGCAATGGAGATCGTTGAGGTCACCACCTCCGAGGATTGAGTCTCCGCACAGAACTTTTGAAAAGCTGAAAGGAGCGGTTAAATGCTCTATATCATTCGTACCGCACTGGAACTCGGGTGTCTGTATGCCCCCGTGGCGCTCGCCCTGTTCCTGAGCTACCGCGTGCTGGATATTGCCGACCTTACGACAGACGGCTGCTTCATTCTCGGCGCTGCCGTGTCCGTAACGTTCACCGCTGCGGGACATCCCGTCCTTGCGGTGTTCGCTGCCATCCTTGCCGGCGCCTGTGCCGGATTTGTCACAGCCTTTCTTCAGACGAAGCTGGGCGTCCCCTCCATCCTTGCCGGTATCGTCACCAATATGGGACTTTACACGGTCAACCTCATGGTGATGGGCTGGAGCGCGAATGTCAGCCTGCTCAAGGCGGAAACCATCTTCTCCGCACTGGACCGGGCGGGCGTTGCCGGCGACTGGGGCGGCGTTGTGATCGCAGGCAGCTCGGTCGTACTTGTCGGCGTGCTTCTGGTGCTCTTTTTGCGGACGCGGCTGGGTCTCTCCATCCGTGCCACGGGCGACAACCGCGATATGGTGCGTGCCAGCTCCATCAATCCGACCTTTACCGTTACGGTCGGGCTCTGCCTTTCCAACGCCCTGACCGGACTTTCCGGCGCACTGGTGGGGCAGTATCAGAATTCTGCCGACATTAACGGCGGCACGGGCATCGTCGTGATCGGCCTTGCCTGCCTCATCATCGGCGAGACCGTGCTGGGTCGCCGCAGCATCGTGAAGGGCGTCATTGCCGCGCTGGTCGGATCAATCATCTACCGCCTGATCTATGCCATCGTGCTTTACACGAAGATTTTCCCCGTTGCGGGACTCAAACTCGTGACGGCGGTCATCGTCGCCGTCGCCATTGCCATGCCGACGGTCCGCCGCTGGTTTGCTCTGCAGAAGCGCCGCGCTCAGCGCAGAAAGGGGAGTGCCTGATATGCTGGATATTCAGAATATCTCCGTGACCTTCAATCCCGGCACAGTGACGGAGAAAAAGGCGATCAGTGATCTTTCCCTCCATCTGCTGCCCGGCGACTTCGTGACTATCATCGGCTCCAATGGCGCCGGAAAGAGCACGCTGTTCAACGCGATTTCCGGCGGGTTTTACACGGACTCCGGCACGATCATCCTTGACGGCAGGGATATCACGCTTGAGCCGGAGTACCGACGCAGCAAGTATGTCGGCCGTATGTTTCAGGATCCGCTGAAGGGCACCGCCCCGAACATGACCATTGAGGAAAACCTCGCACTTGCGTATCTCCGCGCCAGCGGGCACACGAATCCGTTTTCCTCCGTCACCCGCCGCCAGCGCGAGGAATTCCGCGCCCGCCTGAGTCA
>JAZQNZ010000315.1:0-2816 GCA_045627665.1 Oscillospiraceae bacterium | reverse complement strand
AAAATGCGCGGGATGCTGCGTCTTTTCGGGAGAATCGTATCAGTTTCTTTCCACTGTCTTTTCGGCAGCGGTTTTTTTCGGGGAAAGATTCATCAAAACGATGGCGGCGAGCACGAGCAGGATTCCGAGAAGGGAGAGCGGCCTGAGCGGCTCGTGAAAGATGCACACGCTGACGAGCGTTGCCACGATCGGTTCCACCGTTGCCATGATGCTCGCCTGACCGTTGGAGATCCCGGTGAGCGCGTGCGTGTAGAAAAGATAGGGAAGGAAGCAGATGAGCACGCCGAGCCCGAGCGAGAGCAGCGCCGCTTCCCCGCAGGAGAACATCAGGCGTACCGGCGCTGTGAAGCCGGCAAAGCAGAATGCGCCGAGCGAGGCAATGGCGCAGGCGTAGAAGTTGATCGCGGTGCCGGAATAGCCGCGATTGAGCGCAAAGCGGGAGAAAATGCTGAACAGCGCGTAGCCGAAGCCCGCACCCAGACCGTACAGGAGTCCCTGCGCGGAGATGCTGAGCCCGGTCGGATCGGAAACCAGCACCACGCCGCCGAGACACAGCACCAGCGCCAGAGCGCCGCGCAGACCGATCGGCTCGCGGAAAAAGAGAAAGGACATGAGCATGACAAAGACCGGCGCGGTGTAAAGCAGGATGCCGGCCGTGGACATACTCATCAGCGCGATGGCGTTGAAGTAGCAGTAAGTGAACAGCAGCAGCGAGAGAATGCCCGCGCCGAGGAAGCACCAGGCGTCCTTTGCCCGGATGCGGAGCTGCTTCGGATCGCGTACCAGCGCCAGGGCGGCAAAGCACAGCGCCGCAATGCCGCAGCGCAGCGCCACGAGCGACCAAGTGTCAAACCCGAGCGCATTGAGCGTGCGGGTGAACAGTCCGATGACGCCCCAGAGCATCCCTGCCGCAATGGCGGAAAGCGCATAGCGGTTCATGTCTCAAAACCTCCCAATACCGTAATCGGAGAAAACAGAAGCGGTCTGCCGGTTCCGTGAGAAAGGCAGACCGCGTTTTTTGCAATGCGGCGCTGTTGCACCGTCGGGGAGCGCCGAAATCCGTCGTTTCCTTCCGAAAGACAGCGGAAACTTTAATTTTTCGTTCAGTATAGCAAGGCGGGGCGAAAAAGTCAAGGCGGCGGCGCAAAAGCACTATTGACGGCGCGGCGCTGTTTGATGTATCGTAGAAGTCAGCGGAATACGCTGCAAACTACATATGAATCGGAGGACAAAACCATGGTGTATGATAATAACAACGGCGGCGAATACGGCAAGTATTTTGTGCAGGATCTGACCGAGCCGGCAACCTTTGCCGCATCTTCGCCGGAGTACAAGGAGCTTTACAAACGCTTTTCCCAGCGCATCCTCTGGATCGACGACAAGATGGTTCCGGGCGCGTTCCAGATGAACACCGCGTGGTACTACAATGTTCCCGAGCGCGATCCGATCTTCACGGAGCACTGCCATGACGATACCTGCGAGCTGATCGGATTTTTCAGCAGCGATATGAGCAAGCCCTATGACCTCGGCGGCAAGATCGAATTTTCCATGAACGGCGAGGCGCATCTGCTGACCCGCAGCACGCTGATCTTCGTCCCCGCCGGCATTCCCCACAACCCCATGCGCATTCTTGAGGTCAACCGTCCCATTTTCCACTTCTCCGTGGTCATGAGCGGACAGTACGACGGCAGTGGCACCTACCTTTAATCCATAGACGCGATTGCCGGAAATCAGCCGGACGCATCCATGACGGAACAATAATTTTTGCTTGAAAGGAAGAACGGATATGCCATTGAACTGCGAAGGAAAATACGGGTATCTTTTTATGCAGGAGCTGAAGCTTCCCGCGACCCATGAGAAAAGTCAGGAGGCTTACAAGACCTTCGGCGAGCGCGTCCACTGGGTGGACAGTAACAATATCCCCGGCGCGTTTCAGATGAACACCTGCTGGTGGTACAAGCCGAACCGCGAGCGCACCTTAAACAATCCCGACAGCCCGGTCGGAAAGCCGCATTTCCATGTGTATCCGGAGATCCTCGGCTTTTACGGTTCCGACCCCGAACACCCCTGGGATCTGGGCGGCGAGGTTGAATTTTACATTGACGGCGAGCAGCACATCCTGACCAAAAGCACGATGGTTTACCTGCCGCCGAACATTCCTCACTGCCCGCTGATCATCAACCGCGTGGATCGTCCGATCTTTCATTTCTCGGTCGTGATGAATTCCATCTACTCTTTTGAGGGCAACGGCAGCTTCGAAGCCGTTTGATACGATTATCTGATGAAAACAAGCCGCTTCGTGGCTTGTTTTCATCAGTTTTCAGTATGACTCCACCGCATCCCTGCCGAAACAAAAAAGCGCCGCTGCCTTTCCGCACGAGTGGATAAGGAAGTAATTTCCTTCGGAATTAGGAGTAGTCTCGAACGAGGCTACTCCTGGTCTGTTTTCATACGGCTTATGCGCCGACGGTCTGAGCATATTCAGCCATTTCGGCGATAAGCTCTTCCTCGATCGGCGGAGAGAACATCCCGATTGCGGTAAAGTAAATGTCGACCTTTACATAGCAGTGACCGCTGGATTTATCGTTGTTGTGAACCTCGATCCGCTGAATGAGCGTAAGCGTAAAACCTGGTAGCGTATAAAGCGACCGCTGTAGTCGGGGGTATATCTCCAACTACAGCGGTCATTATTATTCAACGCGGCAATCATGCGGGGCGTCCCACGGGAGCAGCGCCTGCAAGTTATCTTCTTTGTTCAGATTGGTTTTGCTTGCTGTCTTCATCATCCATGTCAAATAGCGGTACGGATCCAAGCC
>JAZQNZ010000314.1:0-3253 GCA_045627665.1 Oscillospiraceae bacterium | reverse complement strand
CTGCATTGCGCACGGCATGAGCCGCGCCGCCATCGACCGGCACCACAGCGGCTGCGCGCAGAAGGTGTCGCTCGGACTGGTGCATGAGGATGCGCTGGCTGCGATGCTTGCGCCGTATTTCACCGTGGACGTGAAGATCTCCGACGAGGAGAAATATATCGTCTCCGGCGCTTTGAAGGAAAGCGCATGATGAAAAGAATATATATGAAATGAGCCCGTCCGGCTTGCCGGCCGGGCTCATTTCATATATTCTGCATATTCGTTTCGCCGCGGCGGATCAGAATTTGCCGCCGCTGTGGGAGTGGCCGCTGTGGCCGACGGAGGTGCCGCCGTGCCCGCCGCCGCTGCCCGAGCTCTTGGGGGAGTAGGTGCGCGTGGTGGTCGTTCGGACATAGCGGTCGCGGCGGTAGGTGATGTCCACGCCGCCCTGCGGGACGTAGGCGTCGGCGTCCGCCTGCTTCGTGACGGCCTGCATCCGGCGCTTCTGCGCAAGGCAGAACAGCAGCGCGATGATAAAGCTGAGGACAAGGCTGCCGCCGATGCCGCACAGGATCACGCTGGGGTCGCTGCCGATGTCGAGAGGTTTTCCCGAAGCGGCGGAGTCCAGCATGGAGTCGCACTTCGTGAGGTAGTCGGACATTCCGCCGAACCAGTCGTTATCCCTGAAATTATCGAGAAAGACGTCCTGCAGCTTTTCTTTGCCGTAGTCGGTGAAGGCGGCGTTTCCGAAATCGCCGAAGCAGAGAATGTCAAAATCGCGGTCGTCCATGCTGAGGAAGAGGCACACGCAGGATTTGTCCGAGCCGTAGCCGAGATCGTAGCCGGTGCGGATCTCCTCGTCGCAGGTATAGAGGGAGTAGGAATCGGTGTAGTCAAGGAAATTTGCGAGGGTGATGATGTAGACGTTGCAGTGGCGCGTTTCGCTGATGGCGTATGCGCGCTCTGACAGGGTGCGCTCCTCCTCGTCGGTGAGGATGTCCGCCTCGTCGAACACAAGGGGAAGGTCGCTGTTCCAGCGCTCCGGCGCGAGCTGCGTTACGGGGATTCCGCTCCCGGAAGCGCGGCGATAGTGGAGGGGGCTGCCGCTTTGGTCGGTGCAGTCCAGCGTATCGTCGGTGAGCGTGCCGGCCAGGACGGAGCCGTCGTTTGCGCAGATGCGGACGCTCTCGCCGGCGGCGCTCCAGTCCGTGATGCGCATCGCTTCGCCGCGGTAGAGCCAGACGCCCGTGCCGGCATCGTTGAGGATGACGTAGCCCTCCTCGCCGCGGTAGGCACGCAGGGGCAGCGCCTCGTCCGCGGCAGCGGAGACGGATTCGGGATCGGATTCGGAACCGAGAGCCAGATATGCCGCCTCGGTGATAAAGGTGTAGTCATAGCCGAGATAGGTGCCGACAATGACGCCCTCCGGAAGGTAATAGCCCTCCAGCATATCGTCGTCCTCGTCGGTAAAGGAAAATTCCCAGGCGTATTCGGAATCGTCGTCACCGTAGGTGAAGGGGGCGTCCGCCAGCGTCCACTCCAGCGCATAGACTGCGTTGCCGAACATCACTTCGCCCGTGCCGTCGGCGTTCAGCGCGACATATTCGCCGTCACAATCGTAGAACTCGCCGTCCGCTTCGCAGGAAAGGGCATAGTAGCACTCCGGAACGTGCGCTTCGGGCGCATCCGCGCAGGCGGGAGCGGCGAGGGTAAGCAGCAGCGCTGCAATGAGCGCGAGAGAACATACAAATCGTTTCATATCCGTTACCCTCCCCTCAGTCCGCAAGGAAGGCGAACAAGAACCTGCCGAGCGCGCCAGCCACGGGCGTGCAGCAGAGGATCGCGCCCAGAACGGCGGTGATGCCCAGCAGCCATGCCCAGAACAGCTTCTTTGAGACGGGCAGGTTGCCCACAAATTTGCCGGTCTGACCGTTCATGGCAAAGAGATAGTCCTTGTTCTCCCAGCGGGTTTTCAAAATCCAGACGGGCAGGAGCGCGTATTCCACCTTGCCGCGCCGGATATAGGTGTCGTTATGGACGAGGCGGACGCTCTGGTAGCCGTGGACGTCGCGGCGCATGACGTCGGCTGCGGAGGTGCTGCAGCGTTCGTCCGCGCGGGAGGCGTCCTCCTCGATGGAGACATCGTACTTGTCCGCAAGGTAGCCGGGGAGATAGGCGGTCGAGAAGGGCTTCAGCTCGGCATAGTTGAAGGGCTCCAGAGAATCCATCAGGTCGTCCGGCATCTTTTTGGAGGCGTCCGTCGGCACCTGAACAAAGCGGACGTTGCCGGAGCGGCGGACATCGTAGTGCTTGGTGTTCGTCACAAGATAGTCGCCGGAGCGGTGGGTGGAGCTGTTGGTGGCGTCAAAGGCACACTCTGCGGAGGCTTCGGCATTGAACAGCCAGAACGGGACGTAAATGCCCTGCAGCTTGCTGATCTGGTTGTTTTCCCGGAATGCGCGGGGCAGAAACAGCTTTTTGCGGTAGTGCTGCTTCAGCGCGGCGACGGCCTGCTCCTTGTTCAGCTTGAAGGGGATGACGTAGTTCGGGCGCAGCGCGCCGTCAAACTGGCCGGGGACGATGGAGGGATTGTCGCAGTAGGGGCAGTGCGTTGCGGCGGTGGTCGCTTCGCAGAGCAGCTCCGCGCCGCAGCTCGGGCAGGAGTAAGCGCGCATGACGCCGCCCTCCTCGCCCCAGTCCGCGCTGATGGTCGCACCGTCCCAGCGGGAGCGGGCGCGGGCGTCCTTTTCCTCCTCGGAGATCGGGGGGACGGCTTCTTCCTCGGGCTCGGCGCCGGCGGTATCCTCCGTGACGTCGTCCGCGTGCTTCTCGGCAAAGGCCTGCGCCGCGGCGGCGTCCTTGCGCGCATAGAGCGATTCGATCTCCGCAACCTCAAAGGCGGAGCCGCAGTGGTCGCACTGGAGCTTTCCGGTCTCGCCGGAAAAATGCAGCGGGCCGAAGCAGGCAGGGCATTGGTAGTTGGTGACCTCGGTGGACATTCGGGGGCCTCCTTTATGTCAGGTTTTTCTGTGCAGACGCATGGGCTGCGGGCTGCGCAGGGAACGTTTGCAGGCTGAAAATTTGATATATCAATGTATTATATCATACCGCGCTGTGACTGTACAAGAGGGCGGGGGGGATTTTTCGGCGGGAAGCGGCGGTGCGCCGCGCGATCCGCGCAGGCGGTCTGATCTGAAAAACCCGCCGCACAGGTTTAATCCTTCGCGGCAGATGTTTGTTGAGCTGGCCTGTCCTTGTGATGCCCTCATGTCCT
>JAZQNZ010000313.1:0-4891 GCA_045627665.1 Oscillospiraceae bacterium | reverse complement strand
CGTGGCGAAAAAGTACGGCACGACGCCCTCTCGCGTCGAGCGCGCCATCCGCCACGCCATCGAGGTCGCGTGGGATCGCGGCGACCTTGAGACGCTGCAGAAGTTCTTCGGCTACACCGTCAGCAACATCAACTGTATGCCGCCGAATTTGGAGTTCATCGCCATGATCGCCGACCATTTGAGCCTGAAACGGAAGAGCGCGAGCTTTTGAGAAAAAGACCGATCCGTCAAGGCGGCGCAGGCGCTCCGGTCTTGCCCCGATCCCTATGAACACCATGAAAATACCTGTCCCGGGCGGCACGTTTGTGCCGCCTGCTTTCGTTTCTGCCGGAAATTTCCGCGCGGGGAGCGGCATAATTTTGATGCATTTTTCTGCTATTACAGTTATCATAAGACCAAACAAGCGAGAAAAATGAGGGTTGATCTATGAAATACAAAATTGTGCCGCTCCTCCTGTGCGCGGCGCTGCTGCTGACCGTTCCCGCGGCGGCGGTGACGCTGGGAGACCCGGTTGACGGCTGCAGCGCGGTGCTGGCAGACGGTCTGACGCTGACAGAGGGGCAATACTGGACGGGAAAAGACCTTTGCACGGAGCACTACCTGACTCTGGCGCCGGACAGCCCGGCGAAGCCTGCGGTGGTGAGCAGTCAGACCCTCTGGGCGCGTCAGAGCCTGAAGAGCGCGGCAGCGACCCGGAGCGAAAATATCCTCGCCGGCTGCAACGGCGGTTTTTTCACGGTTGCCACCGGGGAGCCGGTGGGACTGGTGATCTCTGACGGCATTCTCCGGGCGGATGACGCGGCTTTGGAGGCTGTGGGCTTCCTGCCGGAGGGCGGTACGCTGTTCGGCAGACCGGAGATCCGCATTTCCCTGACGGACGGGACGCAGCGCGCGGAGATCTCTGCGCTGAACAGAGTTTCCGGCGCAGGACTGCGGCTTTACACAGCCGACTGCGCGGAGAAGATCACCCCGACGACGGAGAGCTACCGGGTGCTGTGCAGCATCGACGGCAGCTTACGTCCGGGCGGCAGCGCCGGACTGACGGTTTCCGGTATTTCGGAATCGGCGGAGCCTGTGCAGCTTTCCGACGGGCAGGCACTGCTTCTGCTGGACAAGGAGCGGGACGGCGCGGTGCAGAGCCTGCCGGAGCTTCTGCAGCCCGGCGCTGTGCTGACGCTGGAAATCACCTGCGCCCCCGGCTGGGAGCAGGTCAGCTCCGCAGTGGGCATTCTTTACCCGCTGCTCCGGGACGGGGAGATCGTCTCCGGATTGGAAGCCTATGCCGCGCCCCGCACCGCGATCGGCGTAAAAGCGGACGGCAGCCTTGTGCTTTACACGGTGGACGGCCGCCAGAGCGGATACAGTACGGGTACCGGTCTGCTGGGCGCTGCCCGGAGACTGCGGGAACTCGGCTGCGTGACGGCGGGCGCGCTGGACGGCGGCGGCTCTACCCGTATGGCTGCGCAGATGCCCGGGGATGACTTTCTCTCCACGGTAAACCGGCCGTCGGAGAACAGAAACGTAGTGAATTACATCTTTGTCGGAACAGCGTCGGCCCCGACCGGAACGGCGGCGCGTCTGACCCTCTATCCCTTACATATCAACGCCGTGGCAGGTGCCGAAATCCCCCTGACCGTTAAGGCTGCCGACCGCAGCGGATACGCGGTTCCCGTGCCGCAGAACGTCAGCTTTACCGTGAGCGACGGACTCGGCGAAGTGCGCGGCGGCGTATTCTATGCTGCGGGCTCGGGCAGGGGCACGATCCGCGTCTCCGCGCCCGGCGTGGAGAGCGCGGAGATCCCGGTGCTTGTTGCCGGATCGCCGGATACGCTGGAGCTTTACGGCGAGAAATACGGCAAACATACGCAGTCCCTGACGCTTGAGCCGGGGCAGGAGGTCGATCTGACCGTGCGCGCCTACCATAACCACGCTGCCCTGACGGGTGACGACCGCTGCTATACATGGACATTGGACGCCGCAGCGGGCACGGTGGACGAAACGGGGCACCTGATCCCGGCGGATGCCAGCGGCAGCGGTATGCTGACGGCACGGGTGGGCGAGAGCTTGGTGCAGATCCCAATCAAGATCTGGACGGGCATCCCGTTTTCCGATGTGAAGCCGACGGACGCCTGCTTTGCGGCGGTAAAATATGTCTATGAGCACGGCGTTTTTGAAGGTACCGGCGAGACGACCTTTGACCCCGCAGCCGTGATGAGCCGCGGAATGCTGGTGACGGTGCTGTGGCGCATGAGCGGAAAACCGGAGGCTGCGCCCGCAGCGTTTGCGGACGTTGCTGCGGACGCATGGTACGGCCCGGCCGTCGCATGGGCGGCGGAGAGCGGACTTGTCAACGGCTACAGTGAGACGACCTTTGCCCCGAACGATGATCTGACGCAGGAGCAGATCCTGACCATCCTCCACCGCTGGGCGGGACTGCCCGCAGCGGAAAACACCCCGCCGGAGACGGTCAACGGCATTTCGGAGGCGCACGAGTATGCGGTCTCCGCGCTGTGCTGGGCGGCGGAAAGCGGCGTTGCGGAGGTCGGGACGGAAGCGCTGAAACCATTGCAGCCCATGAGCCGCGCCGATGTTGCGGGAGTGCTGATGCGGTGGCTGGAGCTGCCGCGCGAAAAAGAAAATTCGTAAAAATTGAAAAAAAGACTTGACTTTATCAATTAAAATTGCTAAACTGCAGAGCATACAGCAAATGCGATGACGAAAAAGAGTAAGTTATCAACGCAACCTTCAGAGAACTGCCGGTCGGTGCGAGGCAGCAGGGAGCAGATGACCGAATACCTTTCCGAGCAGCGATCCGAACGCGCCGCGACTTTTCCGCGAGACGTCAGTAAGAGCCGACGGGGACGCCCGTTACAGCGTTGCGGGTATGATTGTACCCTATGAGGCCGCTTTCCGTGAGGATGCGGCAAACTGAGGTGGTACCACGGGAATTTCTCGTCCTCTGTGTTCGACAGGAACACAGAGGACGTTTTTTTATTATTCGTAGTTTTTTACAGGAGGAACTGACAATGGTTATTACTGATCTTCTGGAGCGGAACGCAAGACTTTGGGGCGGCGACTGCGCACTGGTGGAGCTGAGTCCGAGCGAGGATCGCGACGCGGCGGTCACATGGCGCGAAGCGAGCCTGATCGAAAGCGCCCAGCCCGATGCACCGTATCGCCGTGAGCTGAGCTGGAGCGATTTTGACCGCCGTGCAAACCGCTTTGCCAATCTGCTCCTGAGCCGCGGCGTCAAGCGCGGCACCAAGGTCGCAATGCTGATGATGAACTGCCTTGAATTTCTGCCCATCTATTTCGGCATCCTCAAGGCCGGCTGCATTGTCGTTCCGATGAACTACCGCTATTCCGGCGATGAGATCAAGTATTGCCTCGATCTTGCGGATATCGAAATTCTTGTGTTCGGCCCGGAATTCGTTGAGCGCATGGATTCCATCGCGGACGACATTCCCGCCGTGCGCATGATGTTCTTTGCCGGAAAGAACGTCCCGGCTTACACCGAGGACTGCATCGGCATGATGAGCTTCTGCTCTTCGAGCGCGCCTCCCATCGCACTCAGCGAGGAGGATGACGCGGCGATCTATTTCTCCTCCGGCACCACAGGTTTCCCCAAGGCGATCCTCCACCGCCACCGCTCGCTGATCTGCTCCTGCATGACCGAGCAGCGTCACCACGGACAGACGAAGGACGATGTATTCCTCTGCATCCCGCCGCTGTACCATACCGGCGCAAAGATGCACTGGTTCGGCTCGCTGATGAGCGGGAGCAAGGCCGTGCTGCTGCGCGGCGTCAAGCCCGAATGGATCCTCCGCGCGGTCACGGAAGAAAAATGCACCATCGTCTGGCTGCTCGTCCCCTGGGCGCAGGATCTGCTGGATGAGATCGACAGCGGCAAAATCGACCTGAACCATTACCTCCTCGATCAGTGGCGGCTGATGCACATCGGCGCCCAGCCCGTTCCGCCCTCCCTCATCCGCCGCTGGAAGAGCTATTTCCCGCATCACCAGTATGACACCAACTACGGCCTTTCCGAGTCCATCGGCCCGGGCTGCGTCCATCTCGGCGTGGAGAATATCCACAAGGTCGGCGCGATCGGCGTTCCCGGTTATCTCTGGGAAGTGCGCATCGTGGACGAACAGGGCAACGACGTTCCCGAGGGCGAGGTCGGCGAGCTTGCCGTCAAGGGCCCCGGCGTGATGAAGTGCTACTATAAGAACCCCGAGGCCACCGCTGAGGTGCTTCACGGCGACTGGCTCTTTACCGGCGACATGGCGCGCCGCGACGAGGACGGGTTTATCTTCCTCGTTGACCGCAAGAAGGATGTGATCATCTCCGGCGGCGAAAACCTGTATCCCGTGCAGATCGAGGATTTCCTCCGCCGCTTCGACAAGATCAAGGACGTTGCGGTCATCGGTATGCCGCATGAGCGTCTGGGCGAGATTGCTGCGGCGATCATCGAGCTGAAGGACGGCGTTTCCTGCACGGAGGAGGAGATCAACGACTTCTGCCGCGAGTTGCCCCGCTACAAGCGTCCGCGCAAGATCATTTTTGAAAAGGTTCCGCGCAACCCGACCGGCAAGATCGAAAAGCCCGTCCTGCGCGAGAAATACTGCCACGGTCGTCTGGTTGAGGCTCAGACCAGACGATGACCCGATCCGGCATGTGCGGTGTAGCTGCACATACCGTGCAGAGCCGCATATTCTGATGAAAGAAGTTGATTCCAAATGACTGATCTTCTGATCAAGCTTGCCCTGCTCGTTGTATTTTTCGGATTGATGGTTTTTGTCGGCTTCCGCTGCCGCCGTAATGCGACGGACGTCAACAGCTTTGTTCTCGGCGGACGCAGCGTCGGCCCGTGGCTGACCGCATTCGCCTA
>JAZQNZ010000312.1:0-3350 GCA_045627665.1 Oscillospiraceae bacterium | reverse complement strand
CTCTGCCGAGTGCGGCGCAGAGGGCAACCTTGTCGTCGGCGCAAACGTCGCCGGCTTCCTGAAGGTCGCCACCGCCATGCTGGCGCAGGGCATCGTCTGATCCCCGCAGCAGCGCGTATAGAAAAAAACAGGGACTGCACTTGCAGTCCCAGTTTTTTCTTTCTCTGCGCGGTCACACCGCGACGGGGATCTTTTCATTGCATTCGTGGTACTGATAATTTTCCTCGGTGAAGCTGTTTTTGGTGAAGGCATAGAAATCCCTGACGGCGGGGTCCAGCGTAACGGTCGGGGCGGGCAGCGGCTCGTTTTGGATGATGCGCTCAATAACGGGAACATGGCGGTCGTAAATGTGGCAGTCCGCAATGACGTGCACCAGTTCGCCCGGCTCAAAGCCCGCGACCTGCGCCATCATGGTGAGCAGCGCAGCGTACTGCATAACGTTCCATCCGTTTGCGGCAAGCATATCCTGACTGCGCTGGTTGAGGATGCCGTTGAGCGTATTGCCGCTGACATTGAAGGTCATCGAATACGCGCAGGGATACAGCGCCATCTCGCTCAGGTCGGCAAAGGTGTAGATATTGGTCAAGATGCGCCGCGAAGCGGGATTGTTCTTGAGATCCCAGATGACCTTGTCCACCTGATCCATGTCGCCCTCGGGGTAGTGGTGCTTCACGCCGAGCTGATAGCCGTACGCCTTGCCGATGCTGCCGGTCTCGTCCGCCCATGCGTCCCAGACGTGACTGCCGAGGTCGGCGACGTTGTTGCTCTTTTTCTGCCAGATCCACAAAAGCTCGTCCACCGCGCTTTTAAAATACTGGCGGCGCACGGTGAGGATGGGAAATTCTTTTCTGAGGTCATAGCGGTTGACGATCCCGAATTTCTTGATCGTGTGCGCGCTCGCGCCGTCCTCCCAGCGGGGACGCACGTCGCGGTCAGTGTCCCAGACGCCGTTTTCGAGAATATCTTTGCAGTTTTGAATAAAAACTTCGTCAGCGTAGCTCATATGGATAACCTCCCGGAAAAATCATTGTTTATACACAATCACTTTAGCACTGATTACCTTATGTGGCAAGGAAAACTTGGCTGTCATAGACTGTTGCGAGGTGAAAACGATGATTTTTTCTGTTCTCGGCGGGGACGACCGCAGCGTTTATCTTGCAAAGCTGCTGCGGCGCGACTGCCATACGGTGCGTGCGTTCGCTCTGGAAAAAGCGATTCCGGACTGCGCGGAAAGCCCGGAGGCGGCGCTTTCCGGCACGGACTGCGTCATTCTGCCGCTGCCCTGTGGGCAGGGCGGGGTGCTGAATGCGCCGTATTCGGCGGCGGAGCACCGGTTTGAAACGCTGCTGTCCTCCGCCGATGCGGGCACAGTCGTCTGCGCAGGGCGCGTCACGGCGGAGCTGCGGGAGGTGTGCGATGCGAACGCGCTGGCGCTGCACGACTACTTTCTGGACGAATGCTTCACGCTGAAAAACGCCGAGCTGACCGCCGAGGGCGCGCTCGCGCTCCTGCTTTCCGCACCGTGGGCGCTGCGGGGCAGCCGCGTGCTGATCTGCGGCTTCGGGCGCATCGGTCAGATGCTCGCGGGGATGCTGCTGCCGCTCGGCTGCAGGGTCACGGTCGCGGCGAGGCGGCGTGAGGCGCGGGCGCTGGCGCGTGCCCTCGGCTATGCGGCGCTGCCGCTCGAACCGGAAATGCTGACCGGCGAGCGCTGGGACGCGGTCGTAAACACGGTTCCCGCCGCGCTGCTCGGTGCGGAGGTGCTGGAGGGTTTCGGCAGGGCGCAGCTCATCGAGCTGGCGTCGCCGCCCTACGGCTTCGATTTCGACGCCGCGAAGGCGCTTGGACGGGAGATCATCCTCGCCGCCGGACTGCCGGGCAAAAGCGCACCGCGCGCTGCTGCGGAAGCAGTCCGGGACACTGTTTACGGAATCTTGGAGGAATCGACATGGAAAAGCTGCGGATCGGGCTGGCGCTGACCGGCTCGTACTGCACTTATGACAAGGCGCTTGCGGCAGCAAAGGCGCTGGCAAAGAACCACACGGTGACCGCGATCATGTCCGAAACAGCGGCGGAAACGGACAGCCGCTTCGGCGCGGCGGCGGACTTCCGCGCGGCGCTGGAGGAGATCACGGGCAGACCGCTGATCTGCACCATCCGCGACGCGGAGCCGATCGGCCCGATGGGTTACTTCGACGTTCTGGCGGTGGCGCCCTGCACGGGCAACACCGCGGCAAAGCTGGCCGCAGGCATCACGGACACCGCGGTGACGATGGCGGTGAAAAGTCACCTGCGCGGTGGGCGGCCCGTTGTCCTCGCCTTCGGCAGCAACGACGGTCTGAGCGCCTCCGCCAAAAATATCGGTGAGCTGCTCAACCGCAAAAACTACTATTTTGTCCCGTTTTATCAGGACGCGCCCGAAGCCAAGCCCTGCTCGCTGGCGGCGGACTATTCGCTTCTGGAGCCCACCATTCTCGCCGCGCTGGAGGGCAGACAGCTCCAGCCGCTTTTGTGCTGAAAACCCCCTCCGCCGGGCAAAATGGGTATGGAAAAACCGGCAGATATGATGTAAAATAGAAGTTACATAAAGAATAGGGCGCCGGAAAGCTTTTTCTTCCGGCGCACGGAAACGGAACTGCTATGGGAAACACCGTAGACCACGTCCGCCTGAGCGCGGACGGGACAAAGCTCGTCATCCTCGACCAGCGCCGTCTGCCGCTGCATCGGGAGTATCTGGTGCTGACCACGGCGGAGAGTATGTACGACGCCGTCAAGACGCTCGCCGTCCGCGGCGCGCCCGCCATCGGCATCTTCGCCGGCTTTGCCATGTATGTGCTGGCGCAGCAGATGCCGCGTGACCGCGCGGCGTTTGACGCGGAGTTTCATAGGGCTGCCGCCTATCTCAACTCCTCCCGCCCCACGGCGGTGAATCTGAGCTGGGCGCTGGGACGCATGGAACGTCTTGTGCAGGCCAACGCGGACAAGCCCGTGGACACTCTGCTGCCCCTCCTCGGCGCGGAGGCGCAGGCGATCCTCGATGAGGACATCGCCATGTGCAGGCGTATCAGCGAGTTCGGTCTTTCGCTTTTGAAAGACGGCGACGCGGTGCTGACGCACTGCAACGCAGGCCCCATCGCGACGAGCCGCTACGGCACCGCCATCGGCCCGCTGATCCTCGGCGCGGAGCAGGGACGGAAAATGAAAGCCTTTGCCGACGAGACCCGCCCGCTGCTGCAGGGCGCGCGCCTCACGAGCTGGGAGCTGCAGAATGCCGGCGTGGACGTGACGCTCATCTGCGACAACATGGCCTCCATCGTCATGAAAAACGGCTGGGTGCAGTACTGCTTTGT
>JAZQNZ010000311.1:0-2683 GCA_045627665.1 Oscillospiraceae bacterium | reverse complement strand
CCGCTGTATCCCGGAGATTACTTTATCTATCATCCCTCGGTTTCCGACGGCGAGGCGCCTCTTTCCGCCGGCGGCACCGCAGCGCCCGGCATCATGTATTATGAGCGGAAGGATACGCCTGCCGGATTTGAGTTCGTTCCCGCTGCGCCGCCGGAGGACGTGCAGGCAGGCGGCGATATTTCGCTGTCCGTCAGTCCCCGCAGCAACACCTGGACAAAGGTCATCGACCCGGAGGGCCTCGGTCTGACCGAGCCGAACTATCAGGCATATACCTACGATGTGACCGTTTTCAATCAGACCGCGGAGCGTCTGGATGCGTATGTTCCGACCTTCTACGTCGGCGTGCCCATGTATCTGTCGTCGGCATGGAACGGCGCACTGGAAATCGTGCAGACGGTGGACGGCGAGACACACAGCGCGCACATCGAGGATCTGCGAAGCTATGACCCCGCCGCGGTGGAGCTGAAGACCGTTCTGGTGGACGGCGAGCCGATGATCCCGCTGAACCCCGGCGATTCGTTCCGCTACTTCCCGAGCGAGGAGGCGATGGAGGTCCCGCTGAACGGCGGCGGCAGTGCGACCAGCGGCATGATCGTCTATCTTGGGCTGAACGACAGCATCGTAAACTGCTCCGTGGATATGGAGTATCACCTCCACAGGAGCGTCACCGCCGATCTGCTGTTCCGCGCGGCATTGATCCTGTGCTTCATCTGGGTGGTCTGCGGAATCATCGTGCTTGCCGTTTCCATCAAGACGCGCGCCTTCCGTACCCGTCAGGAGCACGACGCCAAGATCATTCTGGAGTCCATCGAAACCTTTACCAGCTTTATCGACGCCAAAGACCCCTACACCAACGGCCATTCCCGCCGCGTTGCCGCCTATACGCGCCTGATCGCGGAGCGGATGGGCTTTGACGGCGAAGAGCTTGACCGGATCTTCTATGTCGCCCTGCTGCATGACTGCGGAAAGATCGGCGTGCCGGATCAGATTCTGTGCAAGCCGGGCAGACTGACGGACGAGGAGTATGACATCATCAAGTCCCATACCGTCAAGGGCGGCGAGATCCTCCGCAACTTCAGCAGTATCCCCGGCGTCGGCGAGGGCGCGCTTTTCCACCATGAGCGTTACGACGGAAAGGGCTACCCCGAGGGCAGAAGCGGCGAGGATATCCCCGAGATCGCGCGAATGATCTGCGTGGCGGATTCCTTCGACGCGATGAACTCCGACCGCTGCTACCGCAGAAAGCTGACGCGCGAGGTCATTATTGACGAGATCGAGCGCAACAGCGGAGCGCAGTTTGACCCGAAGATCGCCGCGATCATGCTGCAGCTCATCGAAGATGAAAAAATCATCGTCTGAATACCAAAGTGCGCCTGACCTTGCAAAAGGCCAGGCGCTCTTTCCGCTTTGACTTTGTCCGGGCGGACGGTCAGGTCGTTTCACGCGGTTCGATGACGGTGAAGCCACCCTCGTGCAGATAATAGAGCAGCGCACCGATCACTTTTTCGCAGCCCTCCCCGCACGGGAAGAGCAGCGCAGCGCCGCTGCTGCCGCTGTCCAGCGCAGCGGTCACACTGTAAAGCTCCGCTGCGGAGATGTCATCCGCGAGCGTTCCCTGCGTCCGGGAATATGCCGCCGCGCCGATTTCGGGCGCCGTTCCGTCCGGCGTGAGCGTCAGGACGGCGCGCACCCGCGCCGCTTCACGCAGGAGCGCCGCAGTTTCTTCAAATTCCTCCGCGGCACCGTTCGGGCAGTATATGCCGAGGGCATGGCCCTCGCAGGCGAGGCGCCGGACAAGATCCGCACTGCCGCGCACCTCCTCCGCCGTCAGGAAAAAGCAGGCGCGCATACCGAATTTCCGAAGCAGATCCAGCGTGTCGGCGCCCGGAAGTCCGCGCAGTCCGAGCCGGACAAGCTCCCCTTCGTGGGTCGGCTCGTTCGTCGGCTGTGCGCCGGGCTCCGCTGTCGGGGTGACATCGGTGCTTCGGTTGTAGGAGGCATAGTAGGTGCGCATGGCGCTTTTTGCCGCACGCATGAATTCGTCGTTCGTCAGCGTTTCGCCGCCGGTGGTGATCCGGATCACGCTGCCGTATTCGTTGCTGCCGATGTTGGCGTAGGAAAAACCGCCGAAATAGCTGCAAACAAAGCCCAGCGGCAGGTAAACGGTGCCGCCGCGGACGATCGCCGACACGGAATACTGGTAGTCATCCTCGTCAAAGGTCTTGCCGTCTGAAAGGCTGAAGAAGAGCTGCCTGTCCGCGCTGTAGAGGTAGGCGGTGTTGCTGCTGGAAAAGAAGACGTAGTAAATGCCGAGGTTGTAGTTGGTGAACAGCCAGTAGGGCACGTACGTCATGCCGCCGTATGTGGCTGCCGCGTTGATCAGCTCCGGCGGCAGGGTGTCGTTCACGGAGATAAAACTCAGCTTTTCTTCCGCAGCCACCGCGGTAATAATCAGCGTGAGCAGCAGCGCCGCACATAGAATTGCGGAAATGATTCGTTTTTTGATTGCGTGCGCCCCCTTTCCGAAGCTTTACCTGCACTATACCATAAAGTAATATGTGCATCAAGCCGCGATTTTTCTGAAAACATGAAAAAAATTAAAAAAACTTCTTGACAGATGTGCAATTATTTGTTATCTTAATTAAGCGCTTGTGGCCGAGTAGTTCAGTTGGTTAGAACGCTA
>JAZQNZ010000310.1:0-4176 GCA_045627665.1 Oscillospiraceae bacterium | reverse complement strand
TCTCGGATGACGGCGCGCCGGGGTCGTCGCGCCCTACGCAGTCCGCGCCGCGCACGAAGTCGCGGCAGCTTGGCAGTTCGATCCCCTCAGCACCGGGCACTACGACCGCGTAAGCGGGCAGAGATTTCGATTTTTGCCGTCATGCTGGGTGTTTCCAAAGAGGGGCGCGAAAAGCATCCCTCTTTGGCGGCTCTTTTCTCTCCGCTTTTCTCTGCGGAGAGAAAAGCGGAGCCCCCGGAGGGAATCCCTCTCACCGGCAGGTGGAAAAATTCTTACTTCTCCAGCTCCTTGAGCTGATCCCTCAGCTCAATCGCCTTTTCAAAGTCCTCGGCTTTGACCGCCTCGTGAAGCTGATGCTTCAGCGCGGCAATGGCGCGGCGGGACTTCACTTCCTCGCCGGCGTCGGCGGGGATCTTCTGCTCCGCCTCCGAGGCAGGCGTGCTCTCGCACTGTGTCTCAGGCTGCCCAATGACGATGTTGACGCAGGGCAGTACCGGCGCCATCATACTGCGCATGGGGCTGCCGAAAACGTCGAACGGGGAAAGCAGACTTCTGCGCGGGGCAAAGAAATCGTCAAAGAACCCGCCCAACATATCGTCAAAAGCCGTTTGGAATGCGCTGACCGGACTGTAATCCATCAGTTCGCCGAAGCCTTCCTCCCGCGCGCACTCTGCGCACAGACGCCGCTCGGTCTTTTCGCCGTTGAGAACGCTGCTGTAATAGAAGGTCGCATCCTTCTCACCGCATTTTTCGCACTTGCAGATTTCGTTTTTCATCGTAAAGATACTTCCTTTCTGAAAAATCAATTCGTTTATTCTGTGATGAGCGTGACAAGCATATACTTGAGAATGGGCGCGCGCAGCGCGTCGCGGTCGGCGGGTGCGAGCGGACGCAGCGCGTTGTCGCTCACGGCGCTGAGCATCAGCTTCGCCGTCGCCTTGTCAAGGATGCCCGCTTCGTAGATATTTGAAACAAACGCGCTCGCCGTCGCCTTGTCCAGACGCTCGCCGATGGCGTTGACCGTGTGCATCACAAGGTCGCGCGGGCTCTGGCGCACGCGGGTGATCCGGATATACCCGCCGCCACCGCGCCGGCTTTCCACCACGTAGCCGCGCTCCGGGGAAAAGCGCGTGGAGATCACGTAGTTGATCTGGCTCGGCACACAGGAAAACATCTCCGCAAGCGCGCTGCGCTGCAGCTCCGCAAAGCCGTTTGTACTCTCCTCGATCGCATCCATGATGAAGCTTGCGATCAGATCACTTGTTGCCATACTGTCACCTCGGTGTGTATTTCAGGTCTTGTCTGACTTTCTCTGACCTTTATGCTCCTATAATAGTCAGGAAACGTCAGATTTTCAAACGCCGTTTCTGACCTTCCCTGACTATCTGCCGAGGCCGGAGCGCATCTAATCGGCCGATATCTTCTGTTTTCGAAGGTTTGCTTTGATTTCCTCACTTTTTGACGTTTTTCATCAAAAAACCAGAAATTGAATTTGACAAACATAAATTATATGTTAAAATAACCTTGGTAAAAACCGTGCATACAAAGCAAGGGAAAACGATAAGGAGGAAAAACCATGTACGTTATCAGTGATAGTTGTGTTGCCTGCGGCACCTGCAGCGATTCCTGCCCCAACGATGCCATCTCCATGAACGATGCGCTCGGCCGTTACGAAATTGACGGCGGCAAGTGCGTCGACTGCGGCACCTGCGCAGATAATTGCCCCATGAGCTGCATCGCTCAGGAGTAATTTCGATTACTTACGCAAATTTAACGGGCGGTATGAGATTTTCATATCGCCCATTAAATTTATATGCGGTGCAATCCCGCATATCTTCGTTGGAGTGACTTATGGATTTTGACGAGCTGTGGCCCGGCGGGCCGCGCTTTTATCAGGCGGAGGGCAGCTTCCGTCTTTCCACGGATTCCGTCATGCTTGCGGATTTTTCCGCCGGGATCCGGGCAAAAAGAATCATAGACCTCGGCTGCGGCGCCGGTGTTCTCACCGTGCTGCTGCACTGCAGCCATCCGGAGGCGGCGGTGGAGGGGATCGAGATTCAGCCGGCGTCCGCCGCGCTGTGCCGTGAAAATCTGACGGCGAACGCGCTTTCCGCCGACGGCATCCTGACCGGCGACCTGCGCTCTCACCGCGCGCTGCTGACCGCCGGTGCATACGATCTTGTGGTGTCCAACCCGCCGTACTTCCCCGTCGGCAGCGGCTACACCGCGCCGGACGCCGCCCGCGCCGCAGCGCGCGACGAGCGGGACTGCACCCTGTCCGATCTCTGCGCCGCGGCGGCGTATCTGTGCCGCTGGGGCGGCGCGTTTGCGCTGGTGCATCGTCCGGAGCGCCTTTCCGAGATCTTCTGCACGCTGACGGCGCACGGTCTGGAGCCGAAGCGCCTGCGCATGGTGCAGCACCGTCCCGGCGCGGCGCCCAATCTGGTGCTGGTCGAGGCGCGGCGCGGCGGGAAACCCGGCTTGACCGCAGAAGCGCCGCTGGTGCTGTGCGAGCCTGACGGCAGCGACAGCGCGGGGGCGCGGCGTATTTATCACAGAGGTGATTGACATGGCAGGAATTTTATATCTTGTGGGCACGCCCATCGGCAATCTCGGAGATTTTTCCCCCCGCGCCGTCGAGACGCTCCGCAGCGTTGATTTCATCGCGGCGGAGGATACGCGGGTGACGCTGAAGCTGCTCAATCATTTTGAGATCAAAAAGCCGCTCATCTGCTATTTTGAGCACAACCGCGCGGAGATGGGCGAAAAGCTCCTGAGCCGTCTGCTTGGCGGCGAGAGCTGCGCGCTGGTGACGGATGCGGGTATGCCCGCCATCTCCGACCCGGGGGAGGACATCGTCCGCCAGTGCGCCGCGCACGGCGTGACCGTGGCTGCCGTCCCCGGCCCCAGCGCCCTCGTCACGGCGCTCGCCATGTCCGGACTGCCCACGCAGCGCTTCACCTTTGAGGGTTTTCTTTCCGTCAGCGGCAAATCCCGCCGGGAGCATCTGGAAAGCCTGAGGGACGAGAAGCGCACCATGATCTTCTACGAAGCGCCGCACAAGCTGCTGCGGACGCTGCAGGATTTTCTCGACTGCTTCGGCGACAGGGACATCGCCCTGTGCCGTGAGCTGACAAAAATCCATGAGGAGATCATCCGTACCACGCTTTCCGAAGCGGTCAGACGTTTTGCGGAAACGCCGCCGAAAGGCGAGTTCGTCCTCGTGCTGCGCGGCAAGGCGGAAAGTGCCGCGCCGGAGATGACGCAGGATGAGGCGCTCGCCGCCGTTGCGCGCTACCGCGCGGAGGGGAAGAGTCTCAAGGAAGCCTGCCGTCTTGCTGCGGCGGACTCCGGCTTTGCAAAAAACGAGCTGTATGATCTTGCGCTCGGAAAATAAGGCGCAGGGAAACGAATAATTACAAAAATCAGTGGGATATTGAATTTATGGAAGATCAGAAGGATTTGCAGAAGCAGACCGTGTCTGCCAGACCGAACACGCACCGCACGGAGCAGGAGGAAAAGGAAAACGTCATCAGCGTCTGGCACGGCTCCGGCAACACCGCTTTTTTCCGCCGCCGTTATTTCGACGGCTTTACCCAGTACGAAACACTGAATGAAAACGGCAAGATCGAGCGTCACAACGTCTATACCGGAACGTGGTATACGCAGGATCTGACGCGGGAGGAACGGAGGCGCAGACGCTGCATCTATGTGCTTTTGTGGCTTGCCTCCACCGCGCTGCTCGCGCTTTGCTGCACCCGCTCCGTCGCTGTGAATATGACGCTGCTCAGCGCCATCGCGGCCTTCGCCGGGCTGTTCGGCTGCGGCTGGGTCGCGGTCGGGCTGTTCAATGAGTTCACCGTTCCCGTCCGCCGGACGGTCGGGCAGTACCGCGCCTCCAGCAAATCCATGCAGCGCGGCGCGCTCATGGCGGGCGCGGCATCGGCGGCGTGCGCCCTCCTCACGCTCGGCTGGGCGATCTTTGTCAGGAAGCAGGTCAGTGCGCATCTGCTGATCGCCGGAGGGGAGCTTGCCTCTGCCGCGATGATGATGCTGCTGCGCGCGCTGGAGCGCCGCGTAAAGTATATCGAAACCCTCTCCGAGGACGCCGGAAAATACACAATGTAAAAACAGAGAGACTTCCCCTTCGCCGGATCGCTTCCGGTGTAGGGAAGT
>JAZQNZ010000309.1:0-5580 GCA_045627665.1 Oscillospiraceae bacterium | reverse complement strand
TATGACGGCGGCACAACCTATCAGGGCAAAACCCACAGCTATTGGGTGAAGGCTTATCAGGATGCTTCGGAGAAGCTTGCTGCTGCAACGGAGAAGCAGACGGCACTGAAGGGTAAACTGGACGAGCTTCAGCAGAAGCAGTCCGATTACGAATCCGCGCTCGGCGACGTGGGAACCAAGCGCGTCGCACTGGAAAATCTGATTTTTGCGCTGGACGAGCAGAAAAAGGCCGACGGAAAAACACAGAGCCTCGAAGCGCTTGAGCTTCAGGACCTCCAAAAGGACATTCAAAAAGCTGAGGCAAAGGTCGCAGAGCTGGAAGGCGACACCGAAACCGGCGTGACCGAGGTGAAGAGCAAGGTCAACGGCACGGTCAAAACGCTGAACGTCAGCGCCGGCAGAAAAGCGACGGCGGGCGATACTCTTGCCACCATCGAAGTGCCGGATCTCGGCTACACCATGAGCTTTTCCGTGACAAACGAGCAGGCGAGAAAGGTGCGTGTCGGCGACACGGCCTCCGCGAGCAACTACTACTGGGGCAGCCAGATCACCGGCGTGCTTGCCTCGATCAAGAGCGACCCGCAGAATCCCCAGACCAGCAAGCTGCTGACCTTTGACATCAGCGGCGACGTCAGCGCGGGCAATTCGGTAACGCTTTCCGTCGGGCAGAAGAGCGCCCAGTATGACCTTATCGTGCCGAACAGCGCCATCCGTACGGATACCAACGGCAGCTTCGTCCTGGTCGTGACGGTCAAGAGCAGCCCGCTCGGCAACCGCTACACGGCAACGCGCGCGGATGTTCAGGTGATCGCAAGCGACGATCTGAATTCCGCAATCACCGGCGCTGTCAATCAATATGACTATGTGATCACAACAAGCAATAAGCCGGTCGCAAACGGCGATCTTGTCCGTCTCCCGGATAATCTCTGACAATTTCTGAAGCAAAGGCGTGAGCATATGAAATTCTTTCGGAAAAAGTTCATATTGCTTTGCGCAGCGCTGCTTGCTGCCGCGCTTGTCTGCCTCTGCTGCTTAAGTCTCCTGTCCGGGCGTCTGCAGGCACAGAAAGCCGCAGACCGCTGGCAGGGGGACAGTGACCAGCCTTTCCGTCAGCTTTCGGTGTTCCTTTCGGCGGATGACGGCGCGACACTTGAGGATATTTACAGGTTCCGTGAGGCGATGCTGAAAAAATTTGACGAGGCAGCGCTGGAAACGCCGGAAGGCGGCTCACTGTTTTGCGACGCATGGAGCACACAGACAAAGCTGAAAGTCACGTCCGACCGCACGACCGCGGACGTGGAGGTCATCGGCGTCGGCGGCAGATTTTTCACGTTTCATCCCATGAAGCTTCTGAGCGGCTCCTATCTTACGGAGAATGACCTGATGAGTGACCGCGTCGTACTTGATAAGGAGCTTGCGTGGAAGCTGTTCGGCGGCTACGACCTGACCGGTATGACCGTTTCCATCAACGAGGCGCCTTACGTCATCGCCGGCGTGGTCGAGCGGGAAGCCGACAAAGCCTCCGTCCTGTCGCGTGACGACGACGGCGGCGGAATGTTTATGTGCTTTGACGCGCTCGGCCCCGTGAACGAGACAAAAGCGACCTGCTACGAGGTCGTGATGCCGCAGCCGGTCGAGAATTTTGCGGAAAACATTCTTGCGGAGTCCTTTCAGTCCGGGCGCGGCGTATGTGTGACGAATTCCGACAGATTTTCTCTGTGGCGCTCTCTGCGCACCGCTGCCCGTTTCGGTATGCGCTCGATGCATGATTATCCCGCAGCGTTTCCCTATTGGGAGAACGCCGCACGGTATTATGAGGATTGGTGCTGTCTGCTTGCCGTGCTGTTTTTGCTGCTTCTGCTCTGCCCGCTTGCAGCCGTGTGCATCCTTGCCGTGCGCGCTTTCCGTCTCGGACGCGACCGTGCGAAATCGGCGCTTCCCGCGCTTGCGGCAAAGACAGCGGAGCGCGTTTCGCTGCGGCTGTACAGTCGCAGCGGCAAACACATGAAATGATACCAATCTTTCATAAAACGCTTTCAAAGCGATTTATAGCGCCGAAGGCGCACTTCCTTTTCAATAAAATGATAGAATTTTGTTGAAAATCAGTATGAAAGGATATTCTGCAATATGGCAAGCCTTACGCTGAAAAATATCCGCAAGGTCTATGATAAGACATTTCTCGCCGTGGACGATTTCAATTTGGAGATCGAGGACAAGGAGTTTATCGTGCTTGTCGGGCCCTCCGGCTGCGGCAAGTCCACCGTGCTGCGCATGGTCGCCGGGCTGGAGGAGATCACCGGCGGCGAGCTTTATATCGGCGACAGAAAGGTCAACTACATGGAGCCGAAGGACCGCAATATCGCCATGGTTTTTCAGAACTATGCGCTGTATCCGCACATGACCGTCTATCAGAATATTGCGTTCGGACTGCAAATGCGCAAGGAGCCGAAAAAGATTATCGACGAAAAAGTGCGTGCCGCGGCGGAGATTCTGGAGATCTCCGATCTGCTCAAGCGCAAGCCGAAAGCGCTCTCCGGCGGACAGCGTCAGCGCGTCGCCATCGGGCGGGCGATCGTCAGAAATCCGGATGTTTTTCTGATGGACGAGCCGCTCAGCAATCTGGACGCGAAGCTGCGCGGCCAGATGCGGACGGAGCTGATCAAGCTGCGCCGCAGACTGAATACGACGTTTATCTACGTTACCCACGACCAGACCGAGGCCATGACTCTCGGTGACCGCATTGTGATTATGAACGAGGGTCACATTATGCAGGTCGGAACGCCGCAGGAGGTGTTTGACCGCCCGGAAAACACATTTGTTGCCGGCTTTATCGGCACGCCGCAGATGAACCTGCTGCGCGGAAGCCTTGCTTTTGAAAACGGCGCGTATTTTGCCGTGCTGGGAGATAATCGGGTGCCGCTCGGCAGCGGCAGCGGAAGTCTTGCGGGGCGTGAGATCATTCTCGGCGTCCGCCCGGAGGACGTTTCGCTATCCGGCGACGGCGGGATCAGCGCCGTGAGTGAGGTCAGCGAGCTGCTCGGCAGTACCGTTGCCATGCACCTGCGAGCCGGCGAATATGACATTGAAGCGATTGTGCCGAAAACCGAGGCGGAAACAGCGTCCGGCGGCGTCAAGGGAATTTTGCAGGCTTCTGTAAAGCTTCACTTTTCACAGGAGCGCCTTCATCTGTTTGACGCGGAGACCGGAAAACGCATCGAACTGAACTGAATATGCAAGCAGAAAATTACCGCTGTTGTGCGAAAGGATCGTACAGCAGCGGTTTCGCGTATTATTTTATCAAATCAGCCAGCGGATGTGATCGTCCGCCAGTGCGGTGACCCCGTCGAAATCTACGTACGGGTGATAGCATTGTTCGAGTGCATCATGCTTTTTCTTTGCGCTTGCCAGAAACTCCGTACCGCTTGCCAGAAGCAGCAGGCTTTCCCGCCTGCGGCGGCGGAGCATCGCACGCAGGTCGGCAGAAAGCGAAGACTCCGCAAGCGCATCGAGGCGGAGGTGACGGTAGGGCTGGAGCTGCAGCGCTGTGCATCGGCCGGCTGCAATGAAGCCGACGCCGCGCTCCGGCAGAAGGACGGCTTCCGTTTTCTCCGGCTCCAGCGGGTCGGGGCATACGATCGCGCTGCAGCCGCGCTCCTTTGCCAACGCGGCAAGACGGGCAAGAAAAACGCTTCCGAGTCCCAGCTCGTTATCGAGCTTGTAAATGCGCGGGCAGAGCGCTGTCAGCGTTTCCTCCTGCATCACCCGTCCCTTGCAGGTGCAGGCGGAAAGAAACCGGCGCGTTACCGTTCCGCCGCTGCCCGCGCGCAGTTCACGCGAGGCGATCCCTGTCAGCTTCCGCTCAAGCTTTTCAAGCTCGGCGCTTCCGTATCGTCCGGGGACGCTGCATGGCAAAAGCGCGGCTGCGGCGGCGAAGTGCGTGTAGGCTGCAGCGTAGTCAGCCCTGTAACGCTCCGTCAGGTCTGCGATTTCCGGTAGAGCGGACTCCAGCGCGCCGGCGTCCAGAAAGCTGCCGAGGTCGAGATACAGCTCAGAGACGCCGGGATAGCGCGGCTCGATCACGTGCGGCGCCGTGCCGTCCACATAGGCAACGCGCTTATCGGGAAGCATTACGGCGTCGAGCGAGTCCGGATCACCGGAGCAGTGTATGTATTCCACACGCTCGCCTGCGACCTCCGCCGCAGCGCCGATGCGCTTCATAAAGGTGCTTTTTCCGCAGCCCGGCCCGCCCTTGATGATCCAGAGAAAATCACCGGCGGCTGGGTTCGTAAAACCGTCGTACAGAGAATAAAACCCGTTTTTTGTATTGGCTCCGAGAAAAAAACGGGTCGGCTGCTGCTTTTCCATCAGATACGCCAAAACCCTTTCCATAGAAATTGTCGATACACTCCAAACTATGCGAAGGGCGGCGCCGATGTCAAAGAAATGCGCTCAATGACCGCCGAAAAATCCGATCGGGTGGACAGCGTGCTCCGCGCCGAGATTGCTGCCGCACAGCCGCGGGTTGCTTGCCGTAAGACCGCGCCGGATCGCCGTGTAGCCGTATTTGCCGCGAATCCCGTCGATGGCGCGGTCCAGCCCTGCCTGCCGCTGCCGCTGCTCTGTGATCCCGAACAGGTCAAGCTGCTCCGGCGTATCGTTTTGTTCCAGCTCACCGAGACTGATGCCGAGCGAGCGGATGGGCGCGGGCCAGCGATGCATTTCGTGAAACAGCGCCATGCCTGTTTGAAACACCTCGCGCGTCAGATCTGTCGCCTGTTTCAGCTTGAACTGGTGGCTTTTCCAGCTCAAGTCCGCGTCGCGCACGGAAACGGAGATGAGGCGGCAGCGGAAGCCGCTGCGCCGCAGGCGGAGCGTCACGCTCTCGACCAGTCCGAGCAGCGCAATGCGCACATCCTCGTCGCAGAGCAGATCCCGGTACACCGTGGCGCTGTTGCCGATGGATTTGACCGGAGGGGTCAAATCCTCGCGCCGGACGGGGGAGGTGTCCAGCCCGTTTGCAAAGGCGTGGATGGCGTAACCCATCTTTCCGAGTCTGCGATGCAGCAGCTCGGGATCGCTTTGCGCAATGTCGCCGATGGTGCGGATGCCGACCGAATGCAGTTTGGCGGAGGTCGCGCGTCCGACGCAGAGGAGATCCTCTGCCGGCAGCGGCCAGACGATCTCACGGTAATTGTCGTGACTGATGCAGGTGATCGCGTCCGGCTTTTTATAGTCGGAGCCAAGCTTGGCAAACACCTTGTTCCAGGAAACGCCGATGCTGACGGTCACTCCCAGCTCTTTCTTCACCCGGCGGCTGATTTCGTTTGCCGCCCATTCGCCGTCCCGGACGGCATAGCAGCCCGTGAGATCCAGCCAGCTCTCGTCGATGCCGAACGGCTCACGAAGATTGGTGTATTCGCTGTAAATATCCTGTACGCGGCGGGAAAAGGCAAGATAAACGTCCATACGCGGCGGGAGAACATTCAGCTCCGGACAAAGCTGTTTTGCCTGCCAGATCGCCATCCCGGTTTTCACGCCGCAGCGCTTTGCCGTCTCGTCTTTTGCAAGGATGATCCCGTG
>JAZQNZ010000308.1:0-5284 GCA_045627665.1 Oscillospiraceae bacterium | reverse complement strand
AGCCGACGCATTTTTCTGCATCGAACTTGATTGCATGATTGGTGTTAATCATATGAACCACTCCTATTCTTGCTTTTTTCGGTGACACCGCATGCGTGCGATGGGCTGTATGCTTTCACGCACAATTCTGCCCGTTGAGCGCAATTATAACATTCCTGTATGACTTAATCAATAGTTTAACATAGTCATTTCGTCATAATATACCATGCTAATTACTTATGAGCTCATGCTGTTGTGCGTTTTGGACTGCTTTGATGAAATACGGGATTGAAATCCCGAAAAATCCGGAGTATAATGTCTATATATTATAATATGGTGTTTTCTGTGCATTCTCCCCCGGACGGGGTCTTGTGAAAAGCGAACGGAAAAACCATTGCCTCATTATCTATCTAATTTCATTTCTATCCTATGAGACAGGGGGTTACTGCTATGTATCAATACGCACCTATTTCTCCCCGAATTCAGGCACTTCGGGAAAAATACCGCACCACAAAGCCTCGGATTGATCTGGCCCGCTACAAACTCGTGACCGACTACTACACAAACCATCAGTATGTGGTCGGCATTCTCAAGCGCGCCAACAATCTGCGTAATCTGTTCGAAAATATGCCGACACCCGTCCGCGAGGACGAGCTGATCGTGGGCTATGTCGGCGAGCCTTACCGCTGCACCGCAGTCTATCCCGAAAATTCCCATGACTGGTTCATGCGTGAGCTGGACGACTGCTCCACCCGCGATATCGACCCCTACGACATTTCCGAAGAGGATAAGCAATATCTGAAGGATACACAGGATTTCTGGCTGCAGAACGGCATGAACGCCGTCATCGACGAATACTATCCCGAGGAGTTCCGGGACTATGTGGGCAACTGCGTGCTGAATTTCACCCTGCAGCGCCGCACCATCAACCCCATCGGCCACTTCTGCGGCAACCTCTGGACCGTCGTTGACAAGGGTCTCGGCTCCGTGGTAAAGGAAGCGCGGGAAAAGCGTCAGGCGCTGCTGACGAAGGGCATCGAGGGCGACGAAGCGCGAAAGTATGAGTTCTACCGCGCCGTTGAGATCGTCACCGAGGGCCTCATCATCTACACCAAGCGCTACGGAAAAGAGTGCGAGCGTCAGGCGGCGCTCTGCACCGATCCGGCGCGGAAAGCCGAGCTGCTGCAGATGGCGGACAGCCTGAGCTGGATCGTCGAAAATCCCTGCCGCACCTATCACGAGGCGCTGCAGGCAATCATTCTCTACCAGACCGGTCTGATCCTTGACGCGCAGCTCCACGGTCTCAGCTTCGCGCGTATGGATCAGTATGTCGGCAAGGATCTGGAAGCCCATCTGAAAGCCGGCCGCCTCACCCCGGATCAGGCGCAGGAGCTGACGGACTTCTTCATGCTGAAGGTCGCCGAGCACAACCGCAACTGGATGGAGGTCGCGCTGAAGTCCTCTCCGGGCTACACCTCCGGCCAGCTCGTCACGCTGGGCGGCGTGGACCGTGACGGCAACGACGCCACCAACGCATCGACATATATGTTCCTGCAGTCCTCTGCCCGACTGAAGCTGCATTCTCCCCCGATCGCGCTGCGCGTGCATGACAACACGCCCTTCGAGCTCTGGGAGGCCGCGATCGAGTGCACCAAGCGCGTCGGCGGCGTTCCCACCTTTGAGTACGACGGCGTCATCATCCCCGCGCAGATGAAGCGCGGCATCCCGCTGGAGGATGCCCGCAACTACACGCTGATCGGCTGCGTTGAGCCTGCCATCTGCGGCTGCGATTTTGCAAACTCCGGCGGCGACGGCTGCAACTCCTACACCATTCTGCCGCAGGCGCTCTGGCTCGCCATCAACAACGGCAGAAATCCCATGCGCTCCCCCATGTCCCCGGTGGATAAGCCCGTCGGCCCCGAAACCGGTTATCTCTACGAGATGAACAGCATGGATGAGGTGCTGAATGCCTATGCCACGCAGATTGATTTCTTCACGCGCTGGCAGGCGAATATGATCCACTGCTACGAATATATTTACAGCTTTGTCACCCCCCTGCCGCTACTGAGCGCAACCGTCACCGGCTGCATGGAAAGCGGACTGGACGTACTTTGGGGCGGCAGCAAATACAGCAACACCGGCAACTCCAGCCTCGGTCACGGCACCGTGGCGGACAGCCTGAACATCATCGATCAGGTCTGCTTCCGCGACAAGATCGCCACCACCCGTGAGCTCTATGATGCGCTGATCGCCAACTGGGAGGGCTATGAGGAGCTGCATCAGTATATCCTTTACCGCTGCTCGCACCTCGGCAACAACGACGAGAAGGCGGATCAGTATCTGAAATTTGTGGCGGACACCTATGCCGACGGCATCACCCGCCATATCGGCCCCCGCGGCAACCACTGGACTGCCGGCTGCTGGCCCGTGACCATGAATGTTGTCCATGGCAACTGGTGTCAGGCAACGCCCGACGGACGCTGCAGCGGCGAACCCCTCTCCGACGGTGTTTCCCCCTGCCAGGGCATGGACAAAAACGGCCCCTTCGCCACCATCAACTCCGTTCTGAAATTTGACCAGACCAAGTATGCCAACGGCACGCTCTGCAATATGAAGTTCCATCCCACCGCGCTGCAGGGCGAGCAGGGCGTCCAGAAGCTGAAAAGCGTCATTCAGTCCTATTTTGAGGGCGGCGGCATGGAGCTGCAGCTCAACATCGTCTCCGCCGAAACGCTGCGCGCCGCGCAGGCAAATCCGGAGGAGTACAAGGATCTTGTCGTCCGCATCGCCGGCTTCTCGTCCTACTTTGTCGAGGTCTATAAGAAAGCGCAGGACGACCTGATCAAGCGGACGGAAATGAGCATCTGATTACGGAAGGACCTATACAATATGGAACAGGAAAAACAACTCACCGGCCGCGTCTATGACATTCAGGGCTTTTCCGTGCAGGACGGCCCCGGCGTGCGTACGACGGTGTTTCTCAAGGGCTGCCCGCTGCGCTGCCCCTGGTGCCACAGCCCCGAATCCCAGAGCTTTCTGCCGCAGCTCAGTTGGATGAGTATGCGCTGCCTCGGCACGCAGGCGTGCGAATCCCGCTGCATGAACGCCTGCCCGGAAAACGCCATCGAGCTCGGCGAAAAATCACTGCGGGCATCGGACAGCACCGAGATCCAGCTTGTCCACGTCAAGCGCGGCCTCTGCAAAAACTGCGGAAAATGCGCCGAAAAGTGCTACGCGCAGGCCCTTTACATCTGCGGAGAGGACTACACGCTCGACCGTATGGTGGAGCGGCTGCTGCAGGATCGGCGCTTTTACGAAAAATCCGGCGGCGGCGTCACCGTCTCCGGCGGCGAGGCGCTCTGGCAGGCGGATTTCACCGTCGCTCTGCTGCAGCGTCTGAAAGCCGAGGGTATCCATACCGCGCTGGATACCACCGGCTTTGCCGACTGGGAGGTCGTTGCGCGCACCATCCCCTACACCGACCTCTACCTCTACGATCTCAAGCACATGAACTCCGAAAAGCACAAGGCGACCGTCGGCGTGCCGAACGAGAAGATTCTGGAAAACGCCAGAAAGCTCGCCGCAGCCGGAGCCAAGCTGCAGATCCGCATCCCGGTGATCCCCATGTTCAACCACGACGAGGAGAACATCCGGGCAACGGCAGAGTTCTGCCGCGATCTCGGCGACGCCGTGACGCTCATCCAGTTACTGCCCTACCACAACATGGGCGTTATGAAGTATCTCCGCATCAGCGACAAGCCCGTTGCCGAAGCGACGCCCCCCTCCGATGCCTATATGCAGAAGCTGAAGGGCATCATGGAGGAATACGGCCTGCCCGTCACCATTCATTAACAACGCATATTGATCCGACAGGAGGAATGCAAGTATGTACGAATTAAAGCCGATCTCTGAGCGGAATCAGCACCTGCATCAGAGAATCCGTGACCGCGTCATTCAGGTTGACTCCGAAACCGCAATGACGATCACCGCAACAGACAGGAAATACCACAACGTCCCGCCCTCCATCAAACGGGCAATGTATATCTACGAGCTTTGCCGCACCAAGACCGTCCTCGTTGAGGATGAGGAAGTGATCGTCGGCAACACCTCCCGCAATTTCTGCGGCGCCAGCGTCTATCCCGACTGGATGGGCGCGGGCTGGGCGGCGGATTACATCGAGTCCGGAGCCTGGACGCTGCGTGAGGACGGTATGTATCACAACCCGGACGGCGAAGAGCTGAAGCTCTGCATGGCGGTAGAGGATTATGAAAATCTCAGCTCCATCAGGGACTATTGGAAGCAGAACCGTCTGACTCGTCTGGCGGACGACTGGCTGCCGGAGGGCTATGCCGAGTTCGCCGCGCTCCTCTGCTCCCCCGCCAGCACGACCGTGCCGCAGTTTACCCTGCCCGCGGGACACCTCACCGCCGGCTTCAAGAAGATCGTGACCGTGGGATACGGCGCGATCCGGAAAGAAGCACGCGCATGGCTGGATGAGCACAAGTTCAACATGATGGGCGAGGATGCCGCCAAGGTCGCTTTCTATACCGGCGCTGAGATCGTATGCAAGGCTGCAACCATTATGATTAAGCGTTACGCTCAGGCTTGCCTTGATAAGGCTGCTGTTACCGAAGATGCAGCACGTAAGGCAGAGCTCGAGAGCATGGCTGACGGTCTTAACTGGATTTCCGAGAATCCTGCACGTACCTTCCGTGAGGCTTGCCAGGCTGCATACCTCTATCAGGTACTTATCCTTATGAGCTACGTTCCCGATAACGGCTCCTTCGGTCGTCTCGACCAGTACACCTGGCCGTACCTGAAGGCAGACCTCGAAGAAGGCCGCCTCACCATGGACGAGGCTCGCGATATCATGGACTGCTTCTTCCTGAAGGTCAACAGCCTTTACTGGGGCGGTCAGCCCGCTCTGGTTTCCATCATGGGTAAGGGCAACACTTATCTGCATATCACCGTCGGCGGCGTGGACCCGGACACCGGCGAGGTCACCGCCGACCCGGAGGTGGGCATCCCCATGGTCGACGAGAACGGCGAGCCTGTACAGAACACATATGTGTTCATTGATTCTTCGGTCGAACCGGAAGAAGAGGCAGCAGAGGACGCCGGTGAGACTGCCGAAGACGTGACCGTTCCCGATGAGGAGAACGAAGCAGAGCCCGAAGACGTTGTCGGAGAAGAAAACGCCGAAGAAGAAACGAACGAAGACACCGAAGAAAACACGGATGCGGAAAACGAAGAAGAGAACGTTATCGTTCTTGCCGTTGAATCGGGATTCTATATCTGCAACGGC
>JAZQNZ010000307.1:0-6982 GCA_045627665.1 Oscillospiraceae bacterium | reverse complement strand
AACGTCCTTTTCCGCCATCGCATCGGCAAAGTCGCTGATGAGCCCGTCGTAGGTCTCGCAGCCGGATTGGGAGAAATTATAGTAGCCGTAGGCGGCGTCGCCGATCTGGAGCGTTGTGCCGAAGATGGCCTCCGCGTCCTCGTCCACAAGGATGCCGCCCCATTCCTCCACGGAGGTCTCCGGCGGCGCGGTCTCCACAACGGGGACGGGCGTCGGCAGCGGGGTCGGCTCCGGCGCTGCGGTCGGGATCGGCGTCGGGGAAGCCGGTTCCGCAGGGGCGGAGGGCACCGGCGGGACGTCCGGGACATCGCTGCCCACGGGCAGGTCGCCGTAGATCGTCAGGTCGGAGACGCCGTGGAGCTGCTCGACGCGCGACGCCGCGGCGATCCACGTCTCGCGGCCGGGGAAGGTGTCCGAAAACCAGGCGGAGACGCCGTCGAAATAGTCGCCGGATAAAAGCGCCTGCACCGAGAACGCCGGAAACTTCGCCAGCTCGCGCTTTTCCGTGTAGGAGCGCGTTGGGCGCAGCGGCAGAATAAAGGCGATCACGGTCAGGGCAGCCAGCACGACAAAAAACGGCGCGGCGAGGCCGCGGCGCTCGCCCGACGCGGCGCGCTGATAATGTTTGTACTCGCGTTTTTTCATACAGACCTCAGAACTGGAAATAGATGAAGGGATTGTAGCTTGCGCCGACCAGCGCGGCGGTGGAGAGCAGGAGCAGCACGGCGGGGAGGACGGCGTATTTCACCGCGCTCCACACCCGGCCTGCCCCGGCGTCCAGACGCGCGCCGACGGTCTTCGCCAGCGGTGTGGAAGCTGCGGCGCAGACAAGCAGCAGAAACAGCTTGTTTTTCGCCAGCGTTTCCGCCGTGAAGCTCGTGAGCGGGTTGCCGTTTGCGCCGAAGAGACCGCGCAGCACCGTCCACGCGGCGCGGATGTCCGAATAGCGGAACAGTACCCAGCCGAGCAGAACGACCAGCAGCAGATAGAGGTTGCTCAGCACCGGCAGCTTCTCCAGCACCTTGCCGAGAAACGCTCGCTCCAGCAGCAGAAAAACAAAAAACCAGAGTCCCCAGAGGACAAAGTTCCAGCTCGCACCGTGCCACAGGCCGGTCAGCGCCCAGACAACGAAGGTGTTGAAGATCCAGCGGGGCACGCTGCAGCGGTTTCCGCCCAGCGGGATGTAGACATAGTCAGCGAAAAACGAGCCGAGGGTGATGTGCCAGCGGCGCCAGAATTCCTTGACCGAGCGGGAAATGTACGGGTAGTTGAAGTTTTCCGGATAGTGCAGGCCGAGCATTCTGCCCATGCCGATTGCCATGTCGGAGTATGCGGAAAAGTCCAGATAGATCTGCAGCGCATAGGCCGCGACGCCCAACCACAGTCCCAGCACGGACTGGCTGCCCAGCGTTTTCAGCGTCTCGGCAACGGCGGCCTCCCCCACCGGGTTCGGCAGGAGCAGCGTGTCCGCCAGCGCGCCGCAGGGATTCGCCAGCAGCACCTTCTTGGCAAGGCCCGCACTGAAGCGCGAAACACCCGCGCCCCACTCCGCCTTGACCGGCGCTTCTCCGAACAGCTCCGCGCCGATGGATTTGTAGCGCACGATCGGCCCCGCGACGCACTGGTGGAACAGCGCGGCATACAGCACCACATCCCGGTAGCGCTTCTGCGCGGGCGCCTCGCCGCGGGAGACATCTACAACGTACGTCAGGAGCTGGAAGGTGTAAAACGAGATGCCGATGGGCAGGGCGATGCTGCGGATCATCTCCGGCACCGCGCCGAACACGGAGCAGATCAGTCCGGCATACTTGAAAAAGCCGATGAGCGCAATGTCCACCGTGCAGGAAACCGCCACCCACGCGCGGCGGCGCGCCTCCGTTGCCGCAGAGACAACGCGCAGCGCGCAGAACCACGCCGTCAGCGCCATGAACATCAGCAGCAGAACGTAAACCGGCTCGCCCCACGCATAGAAGATCAGCGAGGAGATGAGCAGCACGACGTTGCGCTGCGACTTTGTCCGGCACAGAACGCTCGCCAGCAGCGACAGCGGGAAAAACGCATATAAAAATATCAGGCTGGAAAATACCATGAAGCTTCTCTCTTTTTGAAAATCGTTCGATAAATTTCGACAATATTATATTTTACATGATATTGCCGAAAATGCAAAGTGCTTTTTCCGCTTTTCCCGCGCAGGGCAAAAAAATTCCCCGACCGACAGGCCGGGGAATTTTCAGGTATGCTGTTATGAAGCGGGAAATTACTTCTTGCCCATGTTCATCTGGGCAGCGACTTCTGCTGCGAAGTCCTCTTCCTTCTTCTCAATGCCCTCGCCGGTGGCGAAACGGACAGCGTCAACAAAGGTGACCTTGCCGCCCAGAGCCTTGGCAGCGGAAGCGATATACTTCTCGACAGTCAGGGTGTTGTCCTTCACGAACTCCTGCTGGAGCAGGCAGTTTTCCTCGTAGAACTTGTTCATCTTGCCCATGACGATCTTTTCCTTGACGGCGGCGGGCTTCTCTGCCATCTTGGGATCCTGATCCATCAGAGCCAGAGCGATCTTCTTCTCCTCAGCCAGAACTTCCTCGGTGACCTGAGCCTTGTCCCAGAAGCGGGGATTCAGAGCTGCGATCTGCATGGCAACGTCCTTGCCGATGACGGTGGCGTCGATGCCGCCTTCCACAGCCAGATTGACCAGAACGCCGTACTTGCCGCCGGCATGGACATAGCCCACGCTGGTATTTTCGGTAAAGGTCACAAAGCGGCGGATCTGCAGATTCTCGCCGATGGACATAACCTTCTCGGGCATCACGCCGGCAACGGTCAGCTCGGTGCCGGGATACTTGCAGTTCAGCAGAGCATCAACGTCGGCGGGCTGCTGCTCGACGATCGCCTTGGCAATGTCCTTCACGAATGCCACGAAGGGAGCAGAGCCGGCGCAGAAGTCGGTCTCGCAGTTCACTTCGACGACAGTGCCGACGCCGCCCTCGACATAAGCATAGCTCATGCCCTCGGCAGCAATGCGGCCGGCCTTCTTGGCGGCCTTTGCCAGTCCCTTTTCACGCAGCCATTCGACTGCCTTATCCATATCACCGTCGGTCTCGGTCAGGGCCTTTTTGCAGTCCATCATACCGACGTTGGTCATTTCGCGGAGCGTCTTAACATCCTGAGCGGTAAATGCCATGATTGTATCCTCCTGTAATCAATTATTCGGCGGCTTCTTCGGTTGCCTCTGCGGCGGCCTCGGTCTCCTCTGCGGGAGCCTCGGCGTCCTCACCCTGACGGCCCTCAATGATGGCGTTTGCCATGGTGGCGCTGATCAGGCGGATGGCGCGGATGGCGTCATCATTGCCGGGAATGACATAATCGACCTCGTCGGGATCGCAGTTGGTATCGACAATGGCGACGATGGGGATGTGCAGCTTGCGTGCTTCGGAAATGGCGTTGTGCTCCTTGCGGGGGTCAACAACAAACATGGCGCCGGGGAGCTTCTTCATGTCCTTGACGCCGCCGAGGTACTTGTCCAGCTTCTCCATCTCGTGGAGCAGCTTGACAACTTCCTTCTTGGGCAGCATGTCGAAGGTGCCGTCCTCCTGCATCTTCTTGAGCTGAGCCATGCGGTCCACGCGGGTGCGCATGGTCTTGAAGTTGGTCAGCATACCGCCGAGCCAGCGGGCGTTGACATAGAACTGACCGACGCGCTCTGCCTCTTCCTTGACGGCGTCCTGCGCCTGCTTCTTGGTGCCGACGAACAGAACGGACTGGCCGTTTTCGGCGACGGAGCGGACGAAGCTGTAAGCTTCCTCGAGCTTCTTGACCGTCTTCTGCAGGTCAATGATGTAGATTCCGTTTCTCTCCATGAAGATGTACTCTGCCATCTTCGGGTTCCAACGACGGGTCTGGTGACCGAAATGCACACCGGCCTCCAGAAGCTGCTTCATAGATACGACTGCCATTACGTTTTTTCCTCCAAATCATTCAGTTTTTTTACCTCTGGAAGCTTCATCCCCCCTGCCAAGCAAGTCGCCACCGACAGGAAGTCCGCTTCCATGCGTAATGCTCAGGTATTATAGCAAATATTTCCCGCCAATGCAATAGAAATTTTGCTGAAATACCGGAGTTTTTTAAAATATTTTGCAGGTTCCTGCACATTGACGGCCTGCGGATTCAGCCGTACTCCCGTTTTCCGCGCCGGCTGCGCCCGCAGGCCCCCTGAATCTCCACAAGAATGATGTCCTGACCGATTTTTGTGATGCAGCTCATGGGGATCAGAAAATCCGGCTCGCGGCCGAACAGTCCGAAAAAACGGCACGGCCCCGGCACGATCAGCGCCTTCAGCACTCCCTCCGGCAGCTCCACGTCCGCGTCGCAGACATAGCCCAGCCGCTGCCCGCTGCATATATTGATGATCTCCTTGCACCGCAGCTCCGATAAACGCACGCCGCATCTCCCCCTTTTCCAACAGCTTATGCGTCCGCTGCGGGAAAAAGACCGGGATTACGACGCGAAAATCTGCTTCTTGATCTGGCCGATGGCGTTTTTCTCCAGCCGCGAGACCTGCGCCTGCGATATGCCGATCTCGCCCGCGACCTCCATCTGCGTCCTGCCGTCGAAAAAGCGCAGGGCGAGGATATGCTTTTCCCGCTCGGTCAGTCCGCGCATCGCCTGATCCAGCGCGATCTGCATCAGCCAGTGCTCATCCGTGTTTTTCGTGTCGCCCACCTGATCCATCACCGTGATGCTCTCGCCGCTCTCGGTGTAGACCGGCTCGTACAGGCTCACGGGGTCGCAGATGGCGTCCATCGCAAACACGATCTCGCTGCGCGGCAGCGCCAGCGCCGCGGCGATCTCCTCCACTGTCGGCTCGCGCCCGTGCTCCGCGGTCAGCTTTTCCTTCACCTGCAGAACGCGGTACGCCGTGTCGCGCATACTGCGGGAGACGCGCAGCGCGCTGTTGTCGCGCAGGTAGCGGCGGATCTCGCCCGCGATCATCGGAACGCCGTAGGTGGAAAACTTCACCTCATGCACCGGGTCAAAATTGTCGATGGCCTTGATGAGCCCCACGCAGCCGACCTGAAACAGGTCGTCCGCGTTTTCGCCCCGTCCGGCAAATTTCTGTATGACGGAAAGCACCAGCCGCAGATTGCCGCTGATGAGCGCGTCGCGCGCCGCGCTGTCTCCCGCGTGCGCCCGCTTCAGCAGCGCATCCGTCTCCCGGCTGTCCAGCCGCGGCAGCCGGGACGTATTGACGCCGCAGATCTCCACCTTGCCCTGCATCGGAATTACCCCTTTTCCGCCCTCCCGCATCCATGCTCCGGCGGGAAGCGCGTTTTTTTGATTTCCACGGTAGTATTTCCCATGCCGGCGGATTTGATACGCCCGCAGCAGGCGCGGCTGCGGGGCAAAAGCGTCAGGAAGCTATTGAAATCGCGGCTTTTCGTGTGCTAAAATATGATAAAATTCTTTTCGAAAAGGTGGGATCACGCAGATATGAAAATTCTTTTCGCAAACGCGCCCGGCTTCACTGCGGAGATGTTCGCCGCGTTTGAAGCGCTCGGACTCGAGCCCGTCTTTCTCCCCGGCGAGAACGGACGGCGCGGCAGCGAGCAGCAGCACTACGACATGGATTTTTCCGACATCGGCGCCGTGGTCTGCTACCGCTTTTTCTGCTATAACGACATCTTGCGCTTTCCCGCGCTGAAATATATCCACACGACCTCCTCCGGACTGGATCAGATGCCGATGGACTATATCAACGCGCACGGCATCCGTCTGTGCAACGCCCGCGGCGTTTACAGCGTGCCGATGGCGGAGTTCGCGCTCGGCAGCGTTCTGCAGTTTTACCGCATGAATGAGCTGATGCGCACGCAGCAGCGCGCGCACGTCTGGAAGCAGTATCTGAAAATGCGGGAGTTCGCCGGACGGCAGGTGACGCTGCTCGGCACCGGCAGCGTCGGTACGGAGTGCGCAAAGCGCTTTACCGCGATGGGCTGCCGCTGCGTCGGGCTCTGCCGTCACCCGCAGAGCGACGCGCCGTATTTTGCGCGACAGGAGTCCGTTACGCAGTTGGACGCCGTCCTGCCCGAAACGGACATTCTGCTGCTCACACTCCCGCTGACCGATGAGACGCGCCATATCATCGACGCGCGCCGCCTTGCCCTGCTGCCGGAGGGCGCGGTCGTCGTCAACATCGCGCGCGGCGCCGTTCTGGACACGGACGCCCTGCTCGCCGCGCTGAAAAGCGGGCATCTTTCGGGCGCGGCGCTGGACGTTTTTGAGCAGGAGCCACTCCCGCCGGACGCCCCCGTCTGGGACGCGGAGAACCTGATCGTGACGCCGCACATCAGCTATGCCGGGGAGAACAACCCCAAGCGGTTGTTTGATCTTGTATACAAGGATACAGTAAAATGGATGAAGGAAATGGAGGAACACGCATGAAAAAGGAAGCCATCGAAGTTTTGATGAATCGCCGCTCTGTCCGCAAATTCAAGCCCGAGCAGATCAGCGATGCGGAGCTGAAAGCCGTTCTGGACGCGGGCACCTACGCCCCCACCGCACGGAATATGCAGCGCCCGTTTATCGTCGCCGTGCAGGAAAAGACCGCGCGCGACGCCGTTGCCGCGCTGAACGCAAAGGTTGCCGGAAGCGACGCCGATCCCTATTACGGCGCGCCCACGATCATCCTTGTGCTGGCGCCGGACGATGAGTTCGGCACGCTGGACGCCGCCGCCGTGGAGACGAATATGCTCAACGCGGCTTACGCCTGCGGTCTCGGCTCCTGCTGGATCAACCGCCCGCAGACGATGTTCTCCATGCCGGAGGGCAAGGCCATGCTGCGCGAATGGGGGCTGGACGAGAGCCTGCGCGGCGTCTGCTCCATCGCGCTCGGCTATGCCGACTGCGAAGCGCCCGCCGCTCCGCCCCGCAAGGAGGGCTATTACCGCATCATCCGGTAAGAAAAATCAGAAAACAGCCCGTCGGTGCA
>JAZQNZ010000306.1:0-3594 GCA_045627665.1 Oscillospiraceae bacterium | reverse complement strand
CGGCGAGCGCGGCGTTTGCGTCGCTTGCGGATACGGACTCTGCCGGATACTTCGCTGCGGGTGAAGGCGGCGCGGTGAAAACTCCCGGTATTTTCGTCGCGGGAGACTGCCGCGCGAAAAAGGTGCGCCAGCTTACGACGGCAGTCGGCGACGGCGCCGCAGCGGCACTCTCCGCCTGCGACTGGCTGGACAGACAGTGATACTATTATCTGATTAGAAACATACATTTTGAACACCCCTCCGGCGGCGCCGGGGAGCAATCTGAAAAGACGGGCATACGATCTGCGCTTTGCGATGCGGGTCGTATGCCCGTCTTGCAGTTCAATCCTGCATAACCGCAGGCGTTAAAAAAGAGCACGACGTTCGTCGTGCTCTGATTTTTGGTGCGGGAGAAGGGACTTGAACCCTCACGTCTATGGTTGGACACAGGCACCTCAAGCCTGCCTGTCTACCGGTTCCAGCACTCCCGCATTTCGATGTGCGAGAGTTATTATAGCAGATAATCGGAATTTGTCAACTGCTTTTTCGGAAATCGGCGTGAAAAGTTTTTTCGGTATCAGGCGATGATGTCCCAGAGCTTGCGGCGGTAATAGTAATCGTTTGCGGTTTTGAAGAACATATCAATGTTGTCAATATCGGTGCAGGGCGGAATGTCGCAGCCGGAGGAGATGATGAAGTTGTTATATTTTCCGCAGGCGTTCAGCAGACCGATCGTGGCAAGGCGGGTATCGTCCAGCGTTGCGTTATTAAACTTCTTGGAGGGGCTGACGTTGCCCATGATGAGGTAATTTCTGGGGAAGGACTCCAGCATATGCACCATGTCGGCGCTCTCACCGAAGTGGAATGCGAAGCAGCCGGTTTCCTGCATCGGCTCCACAAGCTGATTGACGGCGCTGCCGCAGTTGTGATAAATGAAAATGAAATGCTTGTCCTGCACGGCCTGCACGATGCGGCGGACGTAATCCGAGGAGAATTCACGCATCAGGTCGGGAGAAAGCAGACCGGCGAGCGGCTCCGCCATCACGCAGCCGTTGGCGCCTGCCGCTTTGAGTGCGGTGGCGTATTCGATGATAAACTGCGTGGCTTTTTCCAGGACGATGTGGACAGTGTCCGGGTCGGTATAGCAGCTGACCATGACGTCGTTGACGTTCATCAGACGGCCGCAGAGGGAGAACGGGCCGATGCACTCCGCAAACACGGGGCGGTCGTGGATCAGGGCTTTTGCCTTTTTGATGGCCTCAATGTTCACGCCGGTACGGCCTGCGCCGAGCTTGGGGATCTTCAGATTCTTCGCGTCCTCTTCGGAATCGACAAGCTTGCCGATGATGGTGGGAACTTCCTCGGAGGAATAGACGCAGTGGGCGCCGAAGGCTTCCGCTTCCACGGAGAGATCCATATAGGCGAGCGCTGCGGGCATATCATAGCGGTCGGCGATCAGACGCATACCGAGCGCCTGATAGCTGCTGCTGTCAACCAGCTCCTTGATCGTGATGAAAAGAAGGTCGGCGGCAGGGTAGGCCAGGATCGGAAGCGGCTTCTTCTCACCGTAGATCACGCGGTCAATCCAGTTGTACATATCCATAGTAATACCTCCTGCATATTACAAATCATGTGTACGAAGATGATACCTTGCGATTTTCCGGGGACGGCCCGGAGTATTTCTTGTGTTAACTATATAACAATATTGCCGAAAATGGAAATATTATCTTGATATTTGATTATGCCTTGAACGCATGACTAAAAACAGACGAAAAATAGATATGCAGAGAGGTAATTATAACGCGGGAAGCTGCAAAAAGAATCGACCGCGCGGCGTTCGGAGAAGCCGGCGCGGCCGATACGTCAAAAAACATCCGGCTGCGGCGGCAAGACGGCTGCAGGGCAGCGCACCGCTATGCGGATTTCTTTTTTTCGGGGGCAAAAAACACGGGCAGAGCGATGAGCAGCGTGATAATCACGAAGAGCAGCGCGGCGGCGCCCCAGCGCATCGGAAGCAGATAACGCATACGCAGATAGGCGTGGTAGCCGAGCAGCGAGGCGAAGCTGCAGCAGAGCGGAACATGGAGCAGCCGCGGGACGACGAATGCGAACGCAACGCTCATGACGTCGGCGATGAAGAAATAGCGGTCGTGCATATGGGGCAGCAGGAAGGGGACGGCGACGCAGATGAGCAGCGAGCAGGTGAGCAGCGCCTTGTCGCTGAGCTGTCTGCGCTGCAGATAGCAGAAGGCGAACAGCACCAGAAGAAAAACGAACGCGGCGATGATGCCGATCTTTGAAAGCAGCGCTTCATCGGCGGCGCTGCGGATAAAGGCGTACGCGGAGGGGGAGTTGTAGTTCAGTCCGCTGCCGACACTGCCGGCCTGCCGGAAATACAGCAGGATCGTGTCTGCTGCGGGACGACCGGCGAGGATGGCGGGCAGAACGACGAAGAGGTAAACCGCGGGAAAGGCAAGCAGGTGATACCATTTCATCCTTCGCGCAAAAATGAAGATCAGGAACACGGGCATGAGGAAGACCGCCTGCAGCTTGAAAGCAAAGCTTACCGCAATGAAGGATACGGAGAGGACGGGGCGCTTTTTCAGCGCAAAGTAAATGCTCCAGACGGCGAAGGCGGCGTAGATGCTGTCACACTGCCCCCAGAGCGCGCCGTTGAGTACCACGGTGGGGAGGAAGAGCGTCACGAAAAAGGCGGCAAGCACCTTCGCGGTTTTTGAAGTGAAGCAATAAACGAGCCGCATGACGCCCCATGCGAGGATCACGTCGAAAAAAACGCTGAGCAGCTTGATGAGGTAGAGATCCCGGACGCTGCTGTAAGAAAACAGCGCCAGAAAGTATAAGTAAGGTACATTATAGTTGCCGATGTTCCAGCGCAGTCCGGCAAAGCCGCCCTGCTCCCCGAGCCGCTGCACCCATTTCGTAAGGAAATTCTGATAGTCCAGCGTTTCGTAATTCATACACAGACCGCGCAGCAGCATCGCGGCAAGCAGAAGCCCCGCGGCGGTAAACAGCGCCTCTTTTTTCCTGAGCGCACCCTCCGCCCAGAGGACGGCGAAAGCGAATGCGCCGATGAGCAGAAGTCCGAAATAGGCTTCCATGCAGAAAACGCCTCCCAGAAGAAGTGTCATATACTGTCGTTTTGCGGAATGACTGCGGAAAAACTGCGGAATGATGCGAAAAATAAAAAAAGCGGCGCGGAAAAAATTTCCATCTGCCGCAAAAACAGTATTGACAAGCACTTGTACGGATGTTATAATAACTTGCTATGTTTATCAAGGTGGACTACTATACCCCACCCTAAGATCAAGCTTATTCTACCACATTTCCCGCGAAATGCAATACCAAGTTCGAAAAAATATAGCAACCCATCCGGGCGTATCAAATATATGCAAAGGAGTGATGGCCGCAATGCCGAAGGACGTTTACTATGGCAAGACTCTGCGAAAGAGCTTTGTCAGAACCCCCGAGATCCAGGACATGCCGCATCTTCTGGAGGTTCAGAAGAATTCCTACAAGTGGTTTCTGGAGGAAGGACTGAGGGAGGTCTTTGACGAGGTCGATTCCGTCACGGACTATTCCGGCAATCTGGAGCTG
>JAZQNZ010000305.1:0-2446 GCA_045627665.1 Oscillospiraceae bacterium | reverse complement strand
CCGGCCTGCAGCAGCGTTTCGCGGTCATCGTCGGAGAAAATGCCGCTGCTCTCCCCGGCGAGGGGAAGCGCGGTGCTGTCGCAGCCGAGGACGATCAGATGCCGGATGTTGCGGCGGCGCATACGGTCCATATCGCCGGCGGAAACGCGGTCAAGCGACAGCGGAATGCTGCCGATCTCATAGGCGGAGAGCATCAGGCAGAAAAGCTGCCCGAACGTTTCTGTATCCATCTGCGTATCGCCGAGAATGGCGGCGCACTGCTCCAGCGCGCCTGCAATGACCTCCCAGAGCTGGGCGTATTCCGCCGCGGTCTGCACCATGCCGCGCGCCTTCAGCGCACGGGCGTGACTGTCCAGGCGCTCCGGCAGACGGAGCGCGTCAAAGAATGCGGCGAGCGCCTGTGCCTGCTCCGCTGCGGTGGCGGCGGCGGAGCCTGCCTCGGCGAGAACGGTCAGCGGCGCGGCGGCGCGGCGGCGCAGTGCATTGACTGTGCGCAGCTTTTCGCGGGTTTCGTCCGTATATTCGCCGGTAAAACCGTCGGGGTGGAGCGACCAGTCCTCCGGTTTCGTCCATGCGCTGCCGTGGAGCGACCAGAGAAAAGCATAGTTTTCCAGCGTGTCGCACTCGGCGCGGTCAAGCCCCGCAAGTCCGGTTTTGAGATAGTCGAGAATATCGTCAAGATCCCAGCCACCGCCGATCACGTTGTAGGCGGCGCGGATGAGCGCAATGAGCGGCTTTTCGGAGACGTCGCTTTTTCGCGCGGAATAGAGCGGAATGCCGTAATGCGGGAAAATACTCTCCAGCGCGGCGCGGTAAACGTCATAATTCCGCGCGGCAACGGCGATGTCGCGCCAGCGGCAGCCGGTTTCGCGCACCAGCGCCAGACACTTTGCCGCTGCGGCCTCGCACTCGCCCGTGATATCCGGGGCGCACAGAAGCGAGAGCTTCCCCGCAGCGTCGTACGTTTTGCTGCCGAAGGCGAAAAGCTCCCGCTCCAGCACATCCGTCGGGGTGCTGCCGGCACGCGGCGGCATGAGATGCGTTTCCGCGCCGCAGCCGACAGCCTCCGCCAGACGCAGCAGCTTCAGCGCCGCGCGGCGGCTCGGCTCAAAGATCTCGTGGCCTTCCTCCGTCCCTTCCGCCGTCAGGCAGACGGTAACCTCCGCACCGCAGCGCAGCAGCGCTTCGATGACGCCGGACTCCTGCGCGGTGAAGTCCGTGAAGCCGTCGATGAAAAAGCAGCCGCCGGCGTAAAGACTTTCGGGGAGCCGCGCGGCAAGCCGGGAAAGGCGGTCCATCGGATCCAGCCCGCTCTGCGCGGCGATGGCCTCGTAGGCGCCGTAGACCAGCGCAAGGTCGGAGAGCTTTTCGCGCAGCGCGTCCGTGCGCCCGGTGAGAAGCCCGCCCGCACGGCCCTCGGCATAGTCCGCGAGCGATTCGGGGGAAATGCAGGCGCTCTTGCATTCGTCGATCGCCTGCAGCAGCCGGCGCTGCAGCTCCGGCTGGCGTCTTGCTGCGCCGCACACCCGCAGGCGGGAGCCGACGGCGTCCACCGCGCGTACAAGGCATAAAAGCCTGCCGCCCTTGTCCAGCAGCGTGCGGTCACCGCGGCCGAGCTCCGCGTCCACGCGCGCGGCAAGCCGGGTGAAGGACAGAACCTCGGCGTAAAGGCACAGCCTGTCGCCGCATACGCGCAGGAGCTCCGTTTCCGCTTCGTGACTGTACTGCTCCGGAATGAGCAGCACGGTGCGGCCGAGCCCCCGCACCGTGCGGGCGCGGACAGCGTCCATCACAGCGGCGGTCTTGCCGGATTTCGCGCGGCCTAAAATCAGCTTCAGCATGGCGTAGACTCCTTTTGTTTCGGTACTTTCTGTATTATAGCAATTTGCTGCTGCGGCGGCAACCGGAATATTCATGCGGTGCGAACACATACTGCCGCAGGGAGTGCGGCGCATTTGCTCCGCGTCCGGCGAGCAAATATGATCGGCCGCAAGCACTGATAACACAAGAAAATCCCGCAATCACAACGGTTACAGGTCATAAGGAAGCATTTCTTATGAGGGATAGGTCGCAATCTCCTATTACGGGGGTTGCGACCTTTTCTTGTTATGCAGACCTTGTTGTCTCCGAATTCGTCCCGGCTATTGCCAGCATTTCGTTGATTGCAGGCAAATCCACCAGTCCCACGCCGGTAAAATAAATATCGACCTTTACGCGCTTCTGACCGTCCACTTTCTCCGGGTTGTGTATTTCAATTCTCTGGATGATCGTATTAACGAGCTCCGGTGTCAGCGTTCTCATGGATGCGTATTCCCGCAGACCGTTCAGGAGCATTCTGAGATCAACCGTTTCTTTCTCCATTTCCCGTAGATCCTGTTCCCACTGCGCGACCGATTGTAAAAGCTCCCGCTGCTCTCGCTCATACCCGACTGCCATTCTGTTATAT
>JAZQNZ010000304.1:0-4503 GCA_045627665.1 Oscillospiraceae bacterium | reverse complement strand
AAAAAATCGAGGATCAGCGTAAGCCCGATGATTTTTTCGGGCACCGCAAGCGGTAAGGGGGACGGGACTGCCGAGCTTGGTGGTGGACGGCCCCCTCTCAGTCAGCTTGCTTCGCTGCGCTGACAGCTCTCCCCATAGGGGCGAGCCTTTGGCCACAGCGCCGCTTCGCTACCCCAGAGGGGCGAGCCTATGGTGGGCCGGGGGCTTGCCCCCCGGCAATCCATGACAACTTTCTTACTCTTTTTTTGTTTCTTTCCCGTCTTCCGTCCCGGCGGGGAACTTCCGCTTTGTCAGCCCGTTCACCAGCGGGATCATCGCGGCAATCACGGCAAGCTCGATCACCATACGGATCCAGAACAGCATCGGCAGCGTCTCGCCGTTCATCGCCTGCACCTGCAGATACGCCAGCACGCCCGTGACTATCGCCGCCGCGACGCAGAAAATGCCCGCGATGCGGTGAAAAAAGCGCCACGTCTCCTCGCTGCGCCGCGACTGCTTAGTGGTCAGACCGTTGCGGCCCATGAACGACGGCGTCCTGAGCAGAAATATCAGTCCGTAAATTCCGAACGCGATCGGAACAAGATACGTAGTAAACCAATCCATGCGGTCATTCCTCCGTTTCTCCGAACAGCGCCCACGTGGTGCTGTCCGTGATCTTTACGTTGACAAAGCTGCCGATCAGCGCTTTGTCCCCTCTCAGGTGGACGAGCCTGCCGTTTTTCGTGCGGCTCGTCAGCGGGTAATTCTCGTCTTTGCTCTCGCCGTCCACGAGCACCTCGACTGTTTTTCCGACGTATTCCGCGTGCTTCTCCGCGGAAATGCGGTTGGCAAGCTCCACCAGCTTGTCGAAATTGACCTGCTTTTCCTCGCGGGTCATCGGGTCGGGCATCTCCGCCGCCTTCGTCCCCACGCGGGGAGAGTAGATAAAGGTGAACATCGCGTCGTAGCCGACGGTCTCGACGAGCTTCAGCGTATCGGCAAATTCCTCGTTCGTCTCCCCGGGGAAGCCGACGATGATGTCCGTCGTCAGCACCAGGTCGGGGAGATACTTCCGCGCCAGCGCCACCTTGTCCAGATACTGCTGCGCGGTGTAGTGCCGGTTCATCTCTTTCAGCACCCGGTCATTGCCCGCCTGCACCGGCAGGTGGATGTGGTGTTCGCATTTTTCGCACTCGGAAATAGTTTTAAAAAGCTTTTCAGTCGCGTCCTTGGGGTGCGAGGTCATAAAGCGCAGGACGAACTTGCCGGGGATGTCGTTCACCATGCGCAGCAGGTCGGAGAAGTCCACGCCGCAGCCTAAGTCCTTGCCGTAGCTGTTGACGTTCTGCCCGAGCAGCGTAATGTCCTTGTATCCCGCTTCCACGAGGCTCCTCGCCTCCGCAACGATCTCCTCCGGGCGGCGGGAGCGCTCCCGTCCGCGGACGTAGGGGACGACGCAGTAGGAGCAGAAATTGTTGCAGCCGTACATGACGGAGAGCCACGCCTTCGGCATCCCGTCGCGCACGCGCGGTTCACCCTCGGTGACGGTGCCGTCGCTCTGTTCTACGGCAAACACGCGCTTTTTGCGGGTAATGTATCGCTCCAGCAGTTCCGGGAAGCGCCACAGCTCGTGCGGGCCGAACACGATGCTCACAATGGGATAACTCAGTTTCAGCTTCTGCGCCATGTGTTCCTGCTGCACCATGCAGCCGCAGATACAGATGATCTGATCCGGCTTCGCTTTTTTCGTGTGGTTCAGCGCGCCGACATTGCCCAGCACGCGCATCTCCGCGTGCTCGCGCACCGCGCAGGTGTTGATGACGATGACGTCGGCGGCAAACTCATCCTGCGTGAAACCGAAGCCCATCTCCGCGAGGTAGCCGCGGATGCGCTCGCTGTCGCTCTCGTTCTGCTGGCAGCCGTAGGTGTCCACCATCGCAAGGGGCGTTTTCCCGTCCGCGGTAAAGCGGGCGCGCAGTCGCCGCGCAATCTCCTCCTGCGCCTCGATCCCGGCGCGTGAAATTTCAATTCTTTCGTATGCCATAAGCCTGAAAAATCCTTGTTTCCGAAAAAGTCGTATAATCTTGCATTGTAACGATGTATTATAACATTTTTCAGTAGCGTTTTCAATGTAATTGTAGTATAATCAGGAGGAAAAACGTTTCGCCGTAAGGCGACCATATTTCTCTGCGAAGAGAAATATGGAAAAGAGTCGCCAAAGGGCTGCGGCCCTTTGGAAACCCAAAGGAGTTTTCAAGCTTGCGCTTGCGCGCAAATGGTGCGCCCGCTGACGCGGGAAATCACGCCGCAGCACTCCGTAGCCGCGGCTGTGCAGTCGAAAATTTCAGATATTCTCCGCAGCAGCGCCAGCGAAGCGGTTGCGCGGACGTAGGCGCAGAGACTATTCGGCATAGGATCAAGCAATTTTGCACCGCACCGCAGGGGAGTCCGGAGGGGGCTGCTTCTCTAAGCCCCCTCCGGTGTGCTCTTTCTTTTGCCATTTCTTTCTGCACAAGCAGAAAGAAATGGCGCGTTTCCCGCCGCCAGAGCGGCGAAACCAACCCACTCCCGTACAGGAGGAACAAAAAATGTCAGTCATCAACATTCTCTCTCCCCATGTCGCCGACCTCATCGCCGCGGGCGAGGTGGTGGAGCGTCCCGCCAGCGTTGTCAAGGAGCTGATGGAAAACGCTATCGACGCCGGTGCGCGCAACATCACGGTGGACATCCGCTCCGGCGGGATGCGCTGCATCCGCGTCACGGACGACGGCTGCGGCATGAGTCCGGAGGACGCCGGCGTCGCCTTTCTGCGCCACGCGACCAGCAAGCTGCGCGACGAGCGCGGCCTCGAGAGCATCGCAACGCTGGGCTTCCGCGGTGAAGCGCTGGCGGCGATCTCCGCCGTTTCCCGTATTGAGCTGACCACCCGCGCCCGCGGCGCCGCCGAGGGGACGCGCGTTGTCCTCTCCGGGGGCGACATTGACGAGATGGGCCCCTGCGGCTGCCCGGAGGGGACGAGCATGGAGGTGCGCGACCTTTTCTACAACACCCCCGCGCGCCAGAAATTCGTAAAATCCGACCGTGCGGAGGGCAGCGCCTGCACTGCGACCGCCCTGCGCGTAGCGCTCGGTCACCCGGAGGTGTCCGTCCGCTGCATTAAGGAGGGCGAGGTGGAATTTTTCTCCCCCGGCGACGGACAGGCGCGAAGCGCGGTGTATTCCCTGCTCGGCCGCGACAATGCCATGAACCTGCTGGAATGCTCCGGCGGCGACGAGGGCGTCGCCGTCTCCGGTTTCGTCTCCGCGCCCCATGCCGGCAGAGGCAACCGCGCGATGCAGTTTTTCTTCATCAACGGCCGCGCCTTCCGCTCCGCCACGATGCAGGCCGCGCTGGAGCAGGCTTACCGCAACACCCTCCTCACCGGGCGATTCCCTGCCTGCGTGCTCTATATCACCCTCGGCTTCGGCAAGGTGGATGTGAACGTCCACCCGACCAAGAGCGAGGTCAAATTTTCCGAAGAGAAAAAGGTGTTTGACGCGGTTTACTACACCGTCCTTTCCGCGCTGGAGGAAAAGGCCGAGCGCCGCACTGCGGAGATCAGGCTCTCCCCCTCCACGCAGAAGGTCGCCGCGCCGAAGCCCGACTTTTACAAGCGCATGACAGCCGCGGAGTACCGCGGGAGCGGTCTCGCCGAGCAGACGGAAAAATCCGAAAAATCCCCTGCCCGCACTGCGTACGCCCCGGTGCAGACGCGCCTTGACCTGCCGGGCTCCGCCGCGCCGAAAAGTCCCCTGACGCTGCGCGACGGCGGCGGAGAATACGCCGCATCCCGTCCCGTTGCACGCCCGGAGATCCCGCGCACCGCGCCCGCAGCAGTCAGCGCTGCGCCGCATACCGCCGTGCCGCCCCAGCGCACCGCAGCAGCACCCTCCGCCGCCCCCGCTCCGGTGGGCAGCGGCATCCCTGCGGGCCGCGATGCTCCTGCAACTTCCAATGCTCCTGCGGACTCCGATGTCCTCATTGCGGCGCCCCCGGCGTTTCGTCTCATCGGCGAAACGCTGGACACCTACATCCTTGTCGAGACGGACGACGCCCTGCTGCTCATTGACAAGCACGCCGCGCACGAGCGCATGATCTTCGACCGTCTGCTCGCCGGTCTCGGCGCACAGATGAGTCAGACGCTCCTGACCCCCGTGGTCTGGTCGCCCGGCGCTGCCGATGTCGAGCTGCTGGAGGAAAACCGCTCCCTGCTGGACGAAGCCGGCTTTGACATCGAGCGCTTCGGAGACGACAGCGTGGTTGTCCGCGCCGTACCCGCCGACGCCGACGGCAGCGAGACCGTCCTCCTGGAGGAGATCGCGGAAGCGCTGCGCACCGGAAAAACGGAGGATCCGCGCGAAACGATCTGCCACACCATCGCCTGCAAGGCCGCCATCAAAGCCGGCGCCCGCTCCGACGCGCGCGAGCTTTCCGTGATCGCGGAAAAGGTCGTCAGCGGCGCGGTGCGCTACTGTCCCCACGGCA
>JAZQNZ010000303.1:0-3142 GCA_045627665.1 Oscillospiraceae bacterium | reverse complement strand
GGCGTAGGTTTTGCATGAGACGCCTTTTGCAATGGCAACCGTGCGTCAGCACGGCGCTTGGCCATTGCAAAAGCTCTGATTAAAATGAACATTTTAATCAGAAAAGAGTATCAGTTTACATAATGTGAACGGCGCCGTTTTCTAAAAGACCGATCCGGTCAGCGAGGCGGCGAGCCTCCTGCTCGTCGTGGGTGATGAGCAGCAGCGTTTTGCCGGAAGCTTCCCGCTCGACAAGGCCAAACAGCCGCTCGCGCAGGTCGCCGTCGCAGCCCTTGAACGGCTCGTCCAGCAAAAGAATGTCGCCGCCGTACGCCAGCGCCCGTGCCACCGCAAGGCGCTGCTGCATCCCACCGGACATAGAAGCGGGCAGCAGCGCTTCCGCGTCAGCCAGACCGACCTCGGCAAGGCGGCGGCGCGCGTCCGGAAGCGTTTCGGCACGGTCGGAGAGAACGACGTTGACGTTTTCCAGTGCGCTGCCCCACGGCAGCAGACGGGGCACCTGAAACACGCAGGCGATGCGTCCGCTGACGGAAACGCTGCCGCTGTCCGGCTGCTGCAGACCGAGGATGAGACGCAGCAACGTTGTTTTTCCGCAGCCGCTGGGGCCCATGACGGCGCAGTGCTCTCCCTGCGCAAGGGAGAGGGAGCAATCCTTCAAAACGGAGCGGCTGCCAAAAGCGAGCGAAACATTTTTCAGCTCGATCATGCGGCGGTTCCTCCCTTCACGGCGCGTTTACCGAGCCGCGCAACGGCGGCAATCAGCAGTTTTTCGATCACGAGCGAACAGAGAATGACCACAAGCGTCCACGCGAACATATCGGGGATCTCCAGATAGAGCTTGGATTCCATCAGCATCTTCCCGACGGACAGACCGGGCATGGTCAGCACTTCGGCGGCAACGCCCGCTTTCCACCCCAGACCGAGCACGCTGCGCAGCGCTGCGAGAAAGCCCGGCAGCACGGAGGGAACGTAAATGCGGCGCAGCATCCGCGCACGCGGGAAACGGCAGACCATCGCCAGCTCAAGCAGCGCGCGGTCTGTCCCGGCGATCCCGGCAGAAACGTTTGCCCATACGACCGGGACGACCATCAGTACGACGATCACCGAGGGCAGAATGTTCCGTCCGACCCAGAGGACAATCAGGACGATGAAGGAGGCGACCGGCGTGCTCTTGATGACGGTGAGCAGCGGAGAGATGACAGTATGCAGCAGAGAGGACGCGGCTGTCGCGGCGGCGAGCAGCGTTCCGAGCAGCGTTCCCGCCGCAATGCCGCAGAGAATGCGCAGCAGCGTTGCACCGACTGTGATCCAAAAAGACCCGGTGACGGCCAGCGCAGCCAGACGGCACACAACAACGGCGGGCGACGGGAGCAGCAGCGGCTGTGCCACAGCGTGCGCGAGCAGCGCCCAGACGATGATCCAGAACGCGGTTACCGCCGCCGTTTGCAGAAGCTTTTTCAAAGGGCCTCAGTCCTTTTCGATGGGATTTCAGAAAATGCGGTAAAAATCATCTCCGGGCAGTTTTCCGCCGATGGAGGCGGGGGCGGCGGTGTTCATCACAGCGAGAAAAGCAGTCATGGCCGTCTTCATTTCCTCGCCCGCGAGGAAACAGATATTGCAGTTCGGGATCGCTTTTTTCGCCACGGGAGCGGCAGTGAAGATCCCCGCGCTGACGATCATATCGGCGGCGGCATCCATGTTTTCGGAAAGAAATGCGATGGAAGCTTTATACTCCTTCAGGAATTTTGCGACCTCGGCGGGATGCGCCTCGGCGAATTCCGTGCGGACAACGCAGCAGCCCTGTACGAGCGAGCCTGTGGGGAAAACCCTGTCCCATTCTGCCGTGAGGTCAAGCGCGGCGGTGAGCTTGTCGTTCGCACTGCGGGCGATGGTGACCATCGGCTCGGGCAGAACGGCCAGAGAGACCTCACCGGCGGCAACGGCGGTACGCAGGTCGGCGGGCTGCGCGTAGGTATTGTCGATATTCACGTCTACACCGGCAGCGGTGCAGATGGCGGAAAAGATGAAGCTGGGATTCTGTGCAGGGGCGTAAACGGTTTTTCCGGCAAGGTCGGAGAGGGAGGCGACGGTTTCCGTGCTGCTGTCCGCGACCAGATAGAGCACGCCGAGCGTATTCAGGGCAAGGCACTGCACCCTGCCCCCGGTTTTTTGATAGAGCGCCGCGGCGGCGTTGGTGGGAAGCGCGGCGATATCGCAGCTTCCGTTGATCAGCGCGGCGGTGATGTTGCTTACATCATTTTCAACGGAGAATGAATAATTGAGTGCGGCGGCGCCGTTGGCGCAGTCGTCGATCAGCTTCGCCATACCGAAGCCCGTGGTTCCGCTCAGCACCATGACGGAAACGGGGATCTCGCCGTTAAAAACGGCGAGATCGGAGTCCGATGCCGGGAGCGGCGGAAGCACAATGTCGCTTTCCGTGGCGGGCAGGGGGACGGGGGGAAGATCGCTGCCGGAAGCGGGAGCTTCGGATTCTGCGGGATCGACAGCCTCGGGGACTTCCGATTCACCGGGGGCAACGGAATCTTCGTGCTTCTGATCGGTGCCGCAGGCGCACAGAGACAGCGCCAGACAAAGGACCAGAAGCAGAGCCAGGAACTTTTTCATATCTTCAATTCTCCTTTCGTAAAGATTTTTTATGGGAACTCGGGATAATCAGGCTTTGCCGATCACGCTGGAATAGGCGGTTTTTGCGGAAACGCCGGGCAGCCGGCCGATTTTTCCGCTGAGCGTATTGATCACATCCTGCGGCGCGTTGATCGCAATGCTGATAATGCTGATGTTCAGATCGCGGCACGGGATGCCCATGCGCCCGAGAATGTGGGGGGAATAATCGTGAAGCACGGCGTTAAGGTCTTTGACACTTTCGGGGTTTTCCACAATGATCCCGATCACGGCAACTCTGGTTTCCAATGACTCATCTCCTCCGCAAAAAAAATGACCGCATCCGAAAGACGCGGTCACTCCGAAAAAGACAGAGAAGTGCGGAGAGATGGGGCCGTATCTTTCGCTTTAACCTGTATCGTTTCAGCGTCAGAAATGCAGTTCGCAGATATTATAATCCGGATGGGGGCAAAATTCAACTGCATTCTCTCCGACAAAGTCAGACAATTATGTTGTTTTC
>JAZQNZ010000302.1:0-3138 GCA_045627665.1 Oscillospiraceae bacterium | reverse complement strand
GCATATACACCTGAATTACTGCTGTACGGCGGCAAAGCTGAGCATGATGCTGTCCATCGCAACGGCGGCGCACCAGCCGCTGTCCAGCGCGCTGACACAGCGGGCGGCGGAGAGATACTGCGTGGCGCCGTCGGCATATTTCGTGAGCTTTTCATCCGCTTTGATGACGGCGCTGACAGCGGGATCGTTGATGATGCCGATGCGGCTGCCCTGCAGATCCTTCATGCGGCGTACCTCACTGTCCGGGCGGACGGCGAGGACGATGTCGCTTTCCAGATAGCAGCGGCTGACGGTATATTTTTCCGCTTTGACGCTGCCGGGGTCAAACCCGAGGGCGCAGTCGATATTTCCGGAGGAAAGCTGGGCGCCGACCTCGTCCGGCGCGATGGGCTGCAGGCGAATCTCCCAGCCGAGCATGGTGCCGATCGCCTCGGCAAGCTCCACGCTCATGCCCTTCAGCGTACCGTGATCCTCGTATGCCATCGGGGCATAGTTCTGCTCCACGCCGACGATCAGCGTCCGCGGCTCCGGCGCCGTGCCCAGCGCGGCGAAGGCGGCGGCGTCACCCTCCAGACAGCAGCGGTCTCTGCCGAGCCAGCGCGCGGAGATCGCAGAGATCGTTCCGCTGCCCGCGAGCGTCAGGATGGCGGCGTTGATCGTGTCCGCCAGAGTGTCTCCGCCGCGGCAGACGGCGCAGTATTGTCTTGTTCCGAGCACGGTCAGGGTGCGGAACGCGGTGTCCTCCGTTTTTCCGCAGGCGCAGAAGCAGGACAGGCACAGCACAAGGCTGAGAAGCAGAGCAACGGGCTTTTTCATAAGTATCAGATCGAACCTCCGTTCGTGATCGGCAAACATCTGCGCCGCATGGCGCGCATGAAATATAATATGGTATCTTTCACGCGAAATCAAGAGGGAAAATGTGAAAAACGGGGCCTTCCGTCGGAAGACCCCGCAGTTTTTTTCGGTGATGCGGTGCGGTTACTGCTGTGTGAGCCGGACATCGAGGCGGCTGAACGGCATATGCACGCCGTGATGAGCATAGCAGGTGCGGATCCGCTCGTTCATGCCGAAATAAACGTCCCAGTAGTCGGCGTTTTTGCACCACAGGCGCACGGTGTACTGCACGGCGCTCTCGGCATACGCACCGACGACGATGAACGGCGCGGGATCGTGCATGATGCGCTCGTCTGCCTGCGCAGCCTCCAGAATGGCGGCGCGGACATCCTCCGCAGCGTCCTCATAGGAGGCGGAGAATACCATGTCCACGCGGCGCAGCGGCTCGCGGCTGTAGTTTACCACGGCGGTGACGGTGATGTTGCTGTTCGGGATGCTGACGATGCGGTTGTCAAGCGTGTTCAGCACGGTGTAGAACAGGCCGACGCTTCGGATCGTGCCGGATTCGCCCGCAACATCAACATAGTCGCCCGCGCCAAAGGGCTTTGTGATCAGCAGCGTGATGCCGGAGAAGAGGTTCGCCATGATATTCTGCACGGACAGACTCAATGCGAGGCCGGCAACGCTGATGACGGCAACGAGCGAGGCGGTCGGGATGCCGAGCAGACCGGCGACGATGACGACAGCCAGCGCCCAGAGCGCGATGCGCAGGGCGGTTTTGATGAAGCCCTTCAGTGCGCCGTCAAGCTTTGAGTGCTCCATGAGACGGTCGGCAACGCGGTTGAGCAGCTTGATGACGATGAGGCAGAGGATGAACGCGATGAGCGCGGAAAGCACCGACCTTGCGCTGGTGATGCCGAGAGATGTAAGAAAATCAGCCATGATTCCATGTTCCTCCGAATAAATTTCACGCTATTATATCATATAGTACCGAAAAATCAATGCACCGCTGCGGGCAGGGCGGCGCCGTAGAAGTCCTCCACCGCAGATTTTGCGTTCTCCAGAAATGCGGAGAAGCACGGCTGCGCAAGACTTTCCGTGCGGAAAGCAATGCCCAGCTCGCGGTAGGCGGGCGGATCGAGCGGCAGGGTGAGGACATTGTCCGACCTGCCGCGCATGACAAGCTCCGCGAGCACCGACAGACCGAGTCCGTGCTCCACCATGGAAATGACCGCGGGGTCATCCAGGTTGGTGAAGCGGATGTCGGGGTAAACGCCGCAGCGCTCAAGCATGGGGGCGATATCGTGATCAAAACCGTTTGCGGGCATGAGAAATTCGCTGCCCTCAAAACGGCGGACGTCGAAGCACGCGCCCCGCACGGGCTCCTCCGGCGGCAGGATCGCCACGAGCGCATCATTGTGCAGCGGGAGCCACTCCAGCGCGCCGCCAAGCTCGTCGGCCTGATAGCTGACGAACGCGCAGTCCAGCTCGCAGGACTTCAGCCGCCCGTAGATCTCGTCGAGCGAGCCCATCATCAGCGTGACGAACGCGCCCGGAATCTCCAGACGGAAGCGGCGGATGATCTCCGGCAGCCAGTGCTGCGCCATGCTGGAATAGGCGCCGATGCGGATGCAGGGGCTCTTTGCGCCGACCAGACGGGCAAGGCTGTCGTCCAGCGCATCCGCTGCCGCGGCAAAGGCGGAAAGTTCCGGCAGAAGCTGCTCCGCAGCGCCCGTCAGCTCCACGCCGTTGCGCCCGCGGCGCAGCAGGGTGACGCCCAGCTCCTTTTCCAGCGCGTTCATCATGTGCGTCATGCCGGACTGCGTGTAATTCAATGCCTCTGCCGCTTTCGTCAAACTGCCCAAATCTTTGACGGCAAGAAACGCTTTTACTTTTTTACTATCCACAATACTCACCTGCATTCAGAAACGAAACGGATGTTCCATTACAAACTGTAATGTTAAGTATTATAACATGGACGTTTACTATTCGCAAGCGCAATGCTATATTAAGTTCTGTATCTGATATTTTTATATAATATAGGATATAGAACAGAAAAAAGAGGGTAAAACATGGAAAACAATCGCAGTACCTGGGGAAGCAATATCGGCTTCCTGCTCGCGGCCATCGGCTCCGCCGTCGGTCTGGGCAACATCTGGGGCTTCCCGTACAAGATGGGTAAGTCCGGTGGTTTTACGTTCCTGCTCGTTTACATTGCACTGGCAGTCTTTGTCGGCTTTATCATCATGGTTTCCGAGCTGGCACTGGGCCGCAAGACCAAGCTGGGCGCGATCGGCGCTTACA
>JAZQNZ010000301.1:0-8699 GCA_045627665.1 Oscillospiraceae bacterium | reverse complement strand
CTGCTGGCGCGCTTTGAGAGCACCAGCGGCAAGAATGTCTGCAATTTCAGCAGCGCCGACTATGACAAGGCTTATGCCTCTGCCCTGTCCGCGACCGACGAGGCGGAGCAGATCGGCCGGTATGCCGACTGCCAGCGCATTCTGGCGGAGCAGGCCGCGGCCGTGTATATCCAGGATCCCTGCGACCTTGTCGCCATGCGCGGCGACGTCGGCGGCTACCGCTTCTACCCCATCTATGTGATGGATCTGAGCAAGGTTTCCTATCTGCAGTAAGAAAAATCCGTTTTGTGAAAGAGGGTGACGAACGTGAAATACGTCGCGCGAAAGGCGGCGGCGATGCTCGTCACCCTTTTTGTCATTTCCCTGCTGGCTTTTCTGGCGTTTGAAGTGCTGCCCGGCGATCCGACCACCAAAATGCTCGGCACGGACTGGACGCCGGAGCGCGCCGAAGCGCTGCGCGCGGAGCTCGGGCTGGACGCTTCGCTGCCGCACCGGTACATACGCTGGCTCGGCGGCTTTTTCGGCGGCGACCTCGGCCGCAGCTACAGCTACGGGATCGCAGTGGGCGAGCTTTTGCAGGGCAAGCTGTGCGTCACGCTCTGCCTGTCGCTCATCGCGTTTGTTCTGGTCGTGCTCATTTCCATCCCCGCCAGCCTGTATTTGGCGCGCAGGGAAGGCTCCGCCTTTGACCGCATCTGCTCCGTTGTCAACCAGATCGCCATGAGCGTCCCGCCGTTTTTCATCGGCATCATCTTCACCAGCATTTTCGGCCTTGCGCTGCGGCTGTTCGTCGCGGGCAGCTTTGTCAGCGCGGAGGAAAGCTTCTGGGGCTTCCTCGGCTATCTTTTCTTCCCGGCGCTCTCCATCGCCCTTCCGAAGTCCGCGATGACCGTCAAGCTGCTGCGCAGCAGCATCCTCAGCGAGCTGGGCGAGGACTACGTCCGGACAGCCTACTCCCGCGGCCACAGCCGCCGCACCGCGCTGCGCTGCCACGTTCTGCGCAACTCGATCATCCCCGTCATCACCTTTCTTGCCGTCACGATCTCGGACATCGTGGCAGGCAGCATCATCATTGAGCAGGTTTTCAACATTCCCGGCCTCGGCCGTCTGCTCCTGCTCTCCATCTCCAACCGTGATTTTCCCGTGGTGCTGAGCATTATCATGATCATCTCCGCGATTGTGATATTCGTCAATTTCCTCGCCGACGTCGCCTATCAGCTCGTCGACCCGAGGATCCGTCTGAAATAATGCGGGAGGCGCGAATGTGGATCTTCTCATCACCCTCCTGCTGTTTGCCGCGGCGGTCGTTTTCTGTCTGATCCGCGGCGATTCCCTTGCGTGGGCGCTGGCGCTCACGCTGCTGTGCCTCACGGTCTGCGGTCTGCGCCGCGGCAGGCGTCTGCGCGAGCTTTGGGGCATGATCCGCAGCGAGCTGCCCGGCGTGCTCATCGTCGTCCGCATCCTCTGCTTCGTCGGGCTCATCACCGGACTGTGGCGCAGCAGCGGCACGATCGCCTTTTTCATCTGGGGCGGTATGCGCATCATCCCGCCGCGGATGTTTCTGCTGCTCGCTTTTCTGCTGACCTCGCTGTTAAGCTACGCCATCGGCACGAATTTCGGCGTGACCAGCACGGCGGGCGTCATGCTCATCGCGCTGGCGCGGGCGGGCGGCGTTTCCGTTTCCGTCACGGCGGGCGTCATCCTCTCCGGCGTCATCTTCGGCGACCGCGGCGCGCCCACCTCCTCCTGCGCTTCCCTCGCGGCAGCGCTGACCAAAACCGATCACTACGAAAATGTCCGGCATATGCTGAAAACAGCGGCGCTTCCGCTGACGATCACGCTGTGCGTCTATCTGCTCCTGTCCCGTCTCAATCCCATCGTCAGCGTGGACTTTGCGCTGCTCGATGCGCTGGAGAGCGAGTTCCGGCTTTCGTGGCTGCTGCTGATTCCTGCGGCGATCATGCTGGTGCTGCCGCTGCTGAAGGTGCGTCTGGCGCTCAGCATGGGCATCTCCGCCGCCTCCGCCTTTGTCCTGACAGTCACACTGCAGCGCACGGGGCTCCTCCCCGCGCTGCGCATCGCCCTGCTCGGCTATGCGCCGGAGGGTGTGCTTGCACCGGTGCTTTCCGGCGGCGGATTTATCAGCATGGTGCCGACAATGCTTCTTCTGCTGTGCGCCGGCGGCTGCACCGGACTGATCCGCGGTCTGCATCTGCTCGACCGCGCACAGACGGTGCTGCAGTCGCTCAGCGGACGCTGCGGACGCTTTCCCGTCATGTTTCTGCTCGGCGTTGCCGCGCCGATGATCTTCTGCAATCAGACCATCGCCATGATCTTCTGCGCGCAGCTCATGGAAAAGGTTTATGCCGACGGCGGCGCAAGCAATCTGGAAATGATGAGCGATCTGTCCTGCTCCGTCGTTCCCTGCGCGAGCCTTGTGCCGTGGTGCATCTCCTGCTCCGTTCCGCTGGCGATGCTGAACGCCGGATACGGCGCGCTCCCCTTCGCCTGCTACGTTTATCTGCTTCCTCTCTGCTATTTCTTGACAAAAAAGCGTTTCTTCCCCGCGGAAAGAAAAACACATCCTGCAACGAGGTGAACGAACGATGAAATCTCTGCGTGAGCTTTACCGCATCGGGCGCGGCCCCAGCTCCTCCCACACGATGGGCCCGGAAGCCGCCGCACGGCTGTTTCTTGCCGATCATCCCGACGCCGACTTTTTCCGGGTAACGCTGTACGGCTCGCTTGCCAGCACCGGTCGCGGGCATCTGACCGACCGCGCCGTCGCCGATGTTCTGGGGCCTGAGCGCACGGAGGTCATCTTCGATACGGAAACCGACGGTCTCCCCCATCCCAACACGATGGAGTTCACCGCGCTGCGCGGCGGCGAAGCCGTCGGCAGTCTGCAGGTGCTGTCCGTGGGCGGCGGCGCCATCCGCGTCACCTCCCGCCCCGAGACGGACACGCCGGAGGTGTATCCCGAGCAGAGCTTTGCGGAGATCGCGGAATTCTGCAAAAGCCGCCGTATGCGCCTGTGGCAGTACGTTGAGCTGCACGAGGGGCCGGAGATCTGGGAGTTTCTCTTTGAGGTCTGGTCTGCCATGAAAAAATCCATCCTCAACGGTCTGACCGTTTACGGCGAGCTGCCCGGCGGACTGCAGGTGGAACGCAGAGCACAGTATCTTTACGATCAGCGTCACATCGACGAAAGTCAGACGACGCGCGAAAACCGCATCGTCTGCGCCTACGCCTTCGCCGTTGCGGAGGAAAACGCCGGCGGCGGCACCATCGTTACGGCACCCACCTGCGGCTCCTGCGGCGTTGTTCCCGCAGCGCTTTCGTATATGCAGGAGCAGCGCGGATTTTCCGACATGGAGGTGCTCCACGCGCTTGCCGCAGGCGGCGTGATCGGCAATCTTGTCAAGACCAACGCCTCCATCTCCGGCGCGGAGTGCGGCTGTCAGGCGGAGATCGGCACAGCGTGCAGTATGTGTGCCGCCGCCCTCGCGGAAATGTTCGGCATGGGGTTTTCTCAGATCGAATGCGCGGCCGAGGTCGCAATGGAGCATTATCTCGGACTGACCTGCGACCCCATCTGCGGCCTTGTTCAGATCCCCTGCATCGAGCGCAACGCCGTTGCCGCGATGCGCGCCATCAATGCGCTCTCGCTGGCAAATTTTCTCTCCGATACGCATAAAATCAGCTTTGACACCGTTGTGAAAACCATGTATGAGACCGGACGGGATCTTCACACGATCTACCGTGAAACCTCCCGGGGCGGTCTTGCCAAAATATATCATCCTCGGAGGAACGATGCATGATCTCTCTGCTCTCCCGTCTTTTCATCAAAAACCGCGACGCGGTCACCGATCCGCGCGTCCGTCAGGCTTACGGCACGCTGTGCGGTCTGGTCGGTATCGCGCTCAATCTCATCCTGTTCGCCGGAAAATATTTCGCCGGCGTCGTCTCCGGCTCCATCGCCATCGTTGCGGACTCCTTTAACAATCTGTCCGACGCGGGTTCCTCCGTTGTGACGCTGCTGGGCTTCCGTCTTGCGGGCCGCCGTCCCGACCCGGGGCACCCCTACGGTCACGGCCGTATGGAATATCTCTCCGGTCTGGTTGTTGCGGCGATCATCCTGCTCATGGGCGCGGAGCTCGGCAAAAGCTCCGTTGAAAAAATCATTGCGCCCTCGGCGGTGGAAGGCGGGTGGCTGCCCGCAGTCATCCTGCTCGTCTCCATCGGCGTGAAGGTGTATATGTGTCTCTATAACCGCGCGGTGGGCAAAAAAATCTCCTCCGCCGCCATGTCCGCCACCGCGACGGACTCCCTCAGCGACTCCGTTGCAACTGCGGTCGTCCTCGTCAGTATGCTCATTTCCCGATTTTTCGGCGTCAATATCGACGGCTGGGCAGGTCTGCTCGTGGCGCTCTTTATCCTCTATGCGGGCTTCAGCGCCGCGAAGGACACCGTCTCCCCCCTGCTCGGTCAGGCGCCGGACAGGGAGTTTGTGCATAGCATCGAATCGCTCGTCCTTGCGCACCCGGAGGTCGCCGGCATTCACGACCTGATCGTTCACGATTACGGCCCCGGGCGCCAGATGATTACCCTGCACGCCGAAGTGGACGGCAAGGGCGATATTTTCCGTCTGCACGACGCCATCGACAATGTCGAGCGCGAGCTGATGGAACGGTTCAACTGCCATGCGACCATCCATATGGACCCCATTGAAACCGACAACGAGGCCGTCCGGGAGCTGAAAAGCGCAGTCGCGGAATTTGCAAAATCCATCGACCCCGCCGTCACCGTCCACGACCTTCGCGTCGTGCCCGGCAGCACGCATACCAACGTGATCTTCGACGTTGTTGTGCCGTTTGCCTTCCGTCTTTCCGACGAGGAGGTTTCCGCGGAGTTCTCCCGCATGATCGCAGAACACTATCCCAGTCACTTTGCCGTCATCACCGTTGACAAGGCATACTGCTGAAAAAATTTTCCGAACAAGGAGCCGTATCTGCCGTGAAACTGCGCCGCAATCAAAACTTCATACTCGGCTGCTGCATCACCGGCGTGATGCTGCTGCTCGTGCTCGTCGGCAGCTTCTGGACGCCCTTTGACCCGGAAGCGATGGACGGTCTTTCCAAAATGCAGCCGCCCTCCTTCGTCCATCTGCTCGGCACGGACAACTTCGGGCGCGACATTTTCTCGCGCGTGCTGGCCGGTGCGGGCACAACGCTGTTCATCGCCTTCTCCGCCGTTCTGGCGGGACTGTTCTTCGGCATCCTCATCGGCGCGTTCACCGGCTGGTTCGGCGGCTGGCTCGACGAGGTGCTTATGCGCATCGGCGACGTGATCACCGCGTTCCCCAGCATTCTGCTGGCGCTGGTGCTTATCAGTCTGCTCGGCAGCGGCAAGTATAACATCATCCTTGCGCTGAGTCTGCTGTTCATCCCCAGCTTCGCCCGCGTTGTCCGCAGCGAGTTTGCCCGCCAGCGCGAGCTGGACTATGTCCGCAACGCAAAGCTGATGGGCGTCGGCACGCTGCGCATCATGTTTGTACACATCCTGCCGAACGTCTGGCCCGTGCTGCTCAGCTCCGTCACGATCGGCTTCAACAACGCCGTTCTTGCGGAGGCTGCCATGAGCTATGTCGGCATCGGCGTGCTTCTGCCGGACGCAAGTCTCGGCCGTATGCTCAGCGAAAGTCAGGCGTATTTCTTCTCCGCGCCGTGGTATGCCCTTTCCGCAGGCTTCACCATCGTGCTGCTGATTCTGGGCGTCGGGCTCATCTCCGACGGATTGGGGGACAGCCGCCATGCTTGATATCAGAGATCTGCGCCTCAGCTTCCACGATCACGAGGAAACGACCACCGTTCTGCGCGGACTGAATCTGCACATGGACGCGGGCGCGCGGCTCGGTCTGGTCGGCGAATCCGGCTCCGGCAAATCCGTCACGGCGCTTGCCATTGCGGGATTGCTGCAGCGCCGCAGCGTTGAGATCTCCGGGCAGATCCTCTTTGAGGGACGCGACCTGCTGCAGTATCCGCGCGACGAGCTGCGGAAAATTCAGGGACGTGAGATCGGCATGATCTTTCAGGAACCGATGACCAGTCTCAACCCGCTGATGTAGGTCGGACACCAGATCGAAGAGGTTCTCCGCATCCACACCGATCTGCCCGCCGCGCAGCGCCGTGCGCTTGCGCTGGAGGTCATGGAAAAGGTCGGTCTGCCCGAGCCGGAGGTCACCTACGAAAAATACCCCCACCAGCTCTCCGGCGGTCAGCGCCAGCGTGCCATGATCGCCGCCGCCTTCATCATCGACCCGAAGCTTCTCCTTGCCGACGAACCCACCACCGCGCTGGATGTGACGGTGCAGGCGCAGATCATTGACCTGCTGCGCCGCATCAGCGAAACGCGCGGCATCGGCATCCTGTTCATCTCGCACGATCTCCATGTTGTCCGCAAGCTCTGCACCCATGTTGCCGTCATCCACGACGGCATGATCGTGGAAAGCGGCGAGACGGAACAGATCTTCAACCACCCGCAGGAGGACTACACCAAACGGCTTATCGCCGCCATACCCACAAGGGAGAAACGGAAACGCTGAATGTCTGATCTTGTACTGGAACTGAATAACGTCAATGTCTGCTTCGACAATTCCGGACTGTTTTTCCGAAAGCCCGGTTTCCATGCGGTGAAGGACGTCTCCTTTCAAATCGAGCAGGGCGAGATCATGGGGCTTGTCGGCGAAAGCGGCTGCGGCAAAAGCACGCTCAGCAAGGCGATTTTGCAAATGCTGCCTTACACCGGCGAGATCATCCACCACACGCCGCGCCCGCAGATGGTGTTTCAGGACCCCTACGGCAGCCTGAATCCCGCAAAAACCATCGGCTGGATCGTGGAGGAACCGCTGCGCGCCTTCGGCAAATATGACGCGCGCGAGCGCAAGCGCCGCGTTGCCGATATGCTTGACCGCGTCGGACTCGGCGCGGAGTTTGCCGATCGCAGGCCGCGCGAGCTTTCCGGCGGACAGCGGCAGCGCGTCGGCATCGCCGTTGCACTCATCCAGCGGCCGCGCTTTATCATCGCGGACGAGCCCGTCAGCGCGCTGGACGTTACCATTCAGGCGCAGATCCTCGACCTTCTGCTGGAGCTGCACCGCGACCTTTCTCTGAGCTATCTCTTCATCTCCCACGACCTGAACGTGATCTATCAGATCTGCGACCGCGTGATGGTGATGAAGGACGGCGAGATCCTCGAACGCGGCAATGTTGCGGAGCTGTTTGACCGTCCGCAGCACGAATACACAAAAAAGCTTCTTGCATCCTTTTGATTGAGAAAGAAGGCAGCGATATGGTCTTTTCCGAACTGAGAAACAGAGAATTTTACCGCCAGACGATCCATCTGCTCATCCCCGTGATGCTCCAGCAGCTCATCACGGTCGGCATCAACTTTCTGGACAATATCATGGTCGGCTCCTTCGGCGAAACGCAGATCGCTGCCGCCGCGCTCGCCAACCAGTTTTACGCCATCTTTCAGTTTGTCTGCATGGGACTCGGCAGCGGCGCCGTCGTCATGAGTTCCCAGTTCTGGGGCAGCGGCGAGCATGACTCGCTGAAAACCGTCTCCGCGATCGCAATGCGTTTCACGCTCGGCATCAGCGCGGTGTTTTTCCTCCTGAGCGTCGTCTGGCCGCAGGGCGTTCTGCGCTGCTACACCAACGACCTCGCCGTGGTGGAGGCCGGCAAAGGCTATATGCGGCTCGTCGGCAGCACCTTCATTTTTGCCGGAATGTCCTCCACCGCCACCTATCTGCTCCGCAGCACGGGGCACGTCCGCATCCCGCTGATCAGCTCCGTGATCGCGTTTTTCCTCAATCTCTTTTTCAACTATGTCTTTATCTTCGGCGTCTGGGGCTTCCCCAGACTGGAGATCGTCGGCGCCGCCGTCGGCACGGTCATCGCCCGCACCTTTGAATTCTGCTTCATCTTCGGGTACTTTGCGCTGAAGGACAAGAATCTCTCCTTCCGGCTGCGGCATTTCGCGCTTCCCGGCGGCAAGCTGCTGCGCCAGTACGTGCGCTACAGCCTCCCCGTCATCATCAGCGACACACTGCTCGGCGTCGGACTTTCCCTCGGCTCCGTCATCATCGGCCATATCAGCGCCGATTTCGTCGCCGCAAACTCCATCGTTCAAACCGGAAACCAGCTCCTGACCGTCGTCAATGTTGCCATGGCGGGTGCGAGCGCCGTTGTCATCGGCAACACCATCGGCGCGGGCGACACGGAAAAGGCTTACCGGCAGGGCGTGGCCTATGTTGTGCTGTCCGTCGGCTTCGGCGTCGTCTTTTCGATCGTCATTCTGCTGCTGCGCAACCCGTATCTGCGCCTGTATTCCGTTTCCGAAAAGACCGTGGAAATGGCGCTGAGCTTCTTCCTCTTTATTATCATCATGTCCCCCATCCAGACGCTTGCCTATGTCACCAGCAAGGGCATCCTCCGCGGCGGCGGAGACACGCGCTTTCTCATGGTGTTTGACAGTATTCTTGTCTGGCTGCTTTCCCTGCCGCTGGGCGCCCTCGCGGGACTGGTCTGGCATATGCCGCCGTTCTGGATCTATTTCTTCCTCAAGCTGGAATACGGCGCAAAGGGACTGCTCTGCACATGGCGCTTCTTCACCAGGAAGTGGATCCGCGTGATCCG
>JAZQNZ010000300.1:0-2581 GCA_045627665.1 Oscillospiraceae bacterium | reverse complement strand
CAGCCGTAGTTGGGGAACCAGCCGTTCACGCTGTACATCCAGCCGGAAAGTTCCCCGCAGTCAAATTCGTAGAGATTGCCGATGCCCTCGATATAGGCGGAATTATAGACGGGAGTATCCTCAAATTCCATGTGGAGCTTCTGCTCTTTGCAGGTTCGCAGCAGGACATCAAAGACGCTTTCTCCCGCCCGGAATTCGACCCGCATCGGCAAAAGCAGCCAGCCGTCCTCCGGCACAAGGGCAGTTTTTTCCGGGTCGAGCCAGTCCATGTGGTCATGGATTGTGGCGCAGGAGACGGAAAGCGTGCAGGTGTGCGTCTCCTCTGTGATCGCCGCGTCCTGAGGCTCGACGGGCAAGGGCTTTCCCTCCGGCACGGGGTCGGTTTTGTAGGCGTCCTGTTCTGTTCTCGTTTCTTCCGCGGCCTCCGGCGCTTTGGCCTTCCAGCCCCGCATTCCGGGCGCATTCCCGCCGTACCAGAACGCAAAGGCCAGCACCGCCAGCAGCAGCGCCGGAAAGATGATCTTCCATTTCTTTTTCATCGTTTCCTCACAATAAGCTTGCAGTTTTCAAAAGGTTATAAAGCATCTGGGCGATCTCGCAGCGCCGCACCGCCGCTGTGGGCGTGACGGTTTTTGCGCTGCCGTCCAGGATCCCGCTGTCATAGCAGAACGCGAGACTTTCCCTTGCCCAGTCGGATATTTTTGCGCCGTCCGTAAAGCTGCCAAGTGTCTTCTGAACGGAGGCGGCGCTTCTCGCCGTGTCCAGTCCGCAGAGCTTTGCGGCACGGGCAACCATCGCCGCTGCCTCCTGCTTCGTGATCGTCCCGGAGGGGTTAAATTTCCCGCCGCCCACGCCGCTCACGATGCCGCAGGCGCTGGCTGTTCCGATATAGGGTGCGTACCATGCACTCGCCTTGACGTCGGAAAAGGCACTGCTTGCTTTTGGCGTCAACCCCAGCGCCCGCACAACGATGGCGGCAAATTCCGCCCGGGTCATGGTCGCATCCGGGTCAAAAGCGGTCTCGGTTTTGCCGTTTATGATGCCCCGCGCCGCCAGCGTCTCAATAGCCGCCTGATTCTTGTGATTTTTTACGTCCGAAAACGTCTTGCCGGGATTCGTGACTGCCGTTTTCTGTACCGCAGCACTGTCAGCCGCAGACGCTTTTTCCGTCATGCGATAAAGGCTGGTCTGTCCGCCCTGCACCCGCTGGATGGCGGTCAGCGCATAAAGCGCCTGTTCCGTCGCCATCTGGTCGGTGCTGCCATCCTGCGTGTGTCGGAAGCTGCCGTCCGCGTTCTGGTAGGACAGGAGGTTTGACAGCAGTGTGTTTCCGCTTTTCACGAACCGGGCATCCTCTGTGGAGATTCCAAGCTCGCAGAGTGCAACGATGACCTGTGCCGTGCTTTCGGAATTGGCGGTATTCCAGCTTGAAAAGCCGCCGCTTGCGTCCTGTGCATCACTCAGAAACTTCAGCGCCCGGTCGATGGCGGAGTTCACCTGCGTCTGCTCCTGATACTTTGCAAGCGCCTGTAACGCCATCGCCGTCACGTCCGCGTCGGCACTCTCGGCGGAGGCGTTCAGGCTCCAGCCGCCGTCCGTGCGCTGGGCGCTCAGAATGTGGTCAATGTACATCTGCCGGGTCGCCTGTGTTTTTGCTTCCGGATTCTGCGGCATGGGACAGTCTGTGCAGTCCAGCGCAAGAAGTGCCCAGATCGCGCCGTTCAGCCCCTGCCAGACGGTTTTGTCAAAGTCTCCCAGAGGCTTTGTGAGGTCGCAGCCCGCTACGCTCCGGGCATCCTTTCCGATGGCGGAAAGCGCCACGATGACACGGGAATACTCGGTATATTTCCGATTATGCAGTACCCCGCCGCAGTCCTTTACGGTTTTTTCCACTGCCTTGTAATAGGCTTCAAAATAGTTTGCAGGAACGGGATATCCGCTTCGCGCCAGTCCCAAAACCGCCCATTCGCCGCCGACCGAGCCGACCTGCGGAGCGGGGACGGCTTTCAGAACATAAGCCGCCGTTTTTTGAAGCGCGGAGGATGCGTCCTGCGCAAAAGCGCCCGTGCAGAGTGTCAGCAGGAGCGCAGAAAGCAGAAAAAATGCAGTCAGTTTTCGTTTCATATTAGAACTCCTTTCGCCTCGGCGGAGTACCGCCGAGGCGATTTGATGATTACTTGTATCTTTCGCAGAAGCGGTGCAGAATCGCTGCCACCTGTGCGCGGGTCGCACCCGCAGTCGGGGTCAGAACATTGCCGCTGCCGGAGATCAGACCCGCCGCGTTTGCCCAGCGCATCGCACTGAGGGCGTAAGCAGAAATTCTGCCGCTGTCCGCATAGCCGCCGAGATTCGCGGAGGCGGACACGTCATAGCCCTTCGCCGCCGCATAGCGGTAGAGGATCGCCGCCATCTGCTCCCGGGTGACAGGAGCGTTCGGCGTGAAGGTCGTTTCGCTTGTGCCGTTCACAATGCCGCTGCCGGATGCCCAGAGGACAGCCGCCTCATACCAGCCTCCGCGCCCGACATCCCGGAACCGGCTGGTACCCGTGACGGCAGGCTGTCCTGCCAGCCGATAAAGCAC
>JAZQNZ010000299.1:0-2067 GCA_045627665.1 Oscillospiraceae bacterium | reverse complement strand
GCACAGCTCCGCCTCGCTCGGAAGCAGATCCCCGGTCGCAAGGGTGCCGGCAGATATGTTTCTCTTTACGATGCTGACAAGCTGCGTATAAAGCGGGATATCGCTGTCCAGCGACAGGGCGCTCATAAGGATCGGGTTCTGTTCCATAGTAACTGCACCTCCGGAGTAATCTGCCAGTCATATCTGACGATACATACGAGTTAAACGTATTATACAACATATCCCGCGCTTTTGCAATAAGAAATGCGCAAAGCTTCATTTCGCGCAATTTCTGCAGAGAGCAGCATAATACATTATATATACTGTCCGAAGATCTGCTCTGAAACGCTCCTGCGGTATATTGAAAAATCAGCGAAAAACCGGGCAAAATGTGCTTGACAAAGTCCTTCCGCTCTGATATTATGTTTGAGCGCTCCAGAGACAGCAGGTGGTCAAAAGCCGTAAATCCTGCCGAGGACAGCATCAATATGATTGATTGCTTTCTTTCCTTATGTCTTTGCGGACATAGGGATTTTCTTTTTCGGGCGCGGATATCACACGGAGGTGAAAACATGCCGAACGCAAAAGTTCTCAGCGAGAAACAGGCGATCGTTGCGGCACTGACCGAGCGCATCAAGAATGCAAGCTCCGGCGTTTTCGTGGACTACAAGGGCATTAATGTTGCCCAGGACACCGAACTGCGCACCGAGCTCCGCAAGAATGATGTTGAGTATTCCGTTATTAAGAACACTCTGACTCGTTTTGCCCTGAATGATTGCGGTCTGAACGAACTGGATCCCATCCTGAACGGAACGACCTCTCTCGCAACCAGCACCGGCGACCCCATCGCTCCTTTCCGCATTGTCAGCGACTTCTCCAAGAAGCTGAATGATGTCTTTACCATCAAGGCAGCTTTCATGGATGGTCAGGTTCTGAGCCAGGCCGAGATCGCAGAGATCGCAGCGCTTCCTTCCAAGGATGCTCTCTATTCTCAGGTCTTCGGTACCCTGCTCGCTCCGATCACCAGCCTTGCAGTTGTCCTGAATCAGATCGTGGAAAAGAACGGCGGCGCGCCCGCAACCGAAGCTGCAGAACCCGCAGCAGAAGCAGCAGCCGAATAATCCGGGCTGCACGTACCAACAAATATTAGGAGGAAAATTAAAATGGCAAGCGAAAAAGTTACTGCTATGATCGAAGAAGTTAAGGCTCTGAGCGTTCTCGAGCTCTCCGAGCTGGTTCATGCTCTGGAAGAGGCATTCGGCGTTTCCGCCGCTGCCGCTGCTGTTGCTGCTGCTCCCGTAGCCGCTGCTGCTGTTGAAGAGAAGACCGAGTTCGACGTCGTCATGACCGACTTCGGCGCAGAGAAGATCAAGGTCATCAAGGAAGTCCGCGGCATCACCGGTCTGGGTCTGGCCGAGGCAAAGGCAATGGTCGAAGCCATCCCCGCCAAGGTCAAGGAAGGCGCTTCCAAGGAAGAGGCCGAGGAGATCAAGGCAAAGCTCGAGGCTGTCGGCGCAAAGGTCGAGCTCAAGTAATTTATTCCCTGATTTCATCAAAAAGAAAGCAAGCCATGCTTGCTTTCTTTTTTTATATCCGCGCCATTCAATCCAGCATGAGCCGTACCAGCTCCGTCAGGGCGCTGCGCCGCTGCGCGCATTGCCGTGCAAGCGTTCCGAACAGCTCGGAAAGCGACGGGTAAATTGCCGAGGCACGCAGATACATCTGCTCTGTTTCCGTTTCGCGCAGATAGGCACGCCGCAGGCAGCCGGGATAATTGTCCGTCGGCATCTCCTCCGGTACGGCGGGGCAGGTATCGCCGGTACCGAGAAACAACTCCGTCTGCAGCGTCTGCTGATTGCGGTGGCAGTCTGCGGAGAGGGACAGCAGCGTCTCGCCGCTCCGCCCGCCGATCAGCCGCGACGTGAGTCGGTAATGCGCTTCGGCAGTTGTCTCCCGCCGGAGCGCCTCCCGCAGCAGCGCCGTCCCGTCCGAATCGTTCTCCCGGGCTCCGGCCTCCGGTGTCGGCGCTTCCGGTCTTTCCGCGCCGCCCACCCGACGCCACACCGCGGCAAAGCCGTCAAGCGCGGT
>JAZQNZ010000298.1:0-4512 GCA_045627665.1 Oscillospiraceae bacterium | reverse complement strand
CAGACGGAAGAAGTATGCCTCCTCCTCTGCGTCCACCACGGGGCGGCCGCAGTCCGGGCACATACCGTTCACAAGCTGGCTCTCCGTCCAGAAGCTCTCGCAGGGCGTGCAGTACTTGCCGACGTACTTGCCCTTATAGATGTCGCCCTTGTCGTACATCTTGCGGAAGATGCGCTGGATGCTCTTGACGTGGTAATCATCCGTGGTACGGATGAAGCGGTCGTTGCTGATGTTCATCAGCTTCCAGAGGTCAAGGACGCCCTTTTCGCCGCAGACGATCTTATCGACGAACTGCTGCGGGGTAACGCCGGCCTCGTTGGCCTTGGTCTCGATCTTCTGTCCGTGCTCGTCCGTTCCGGTCAGGAACATGACGTCATAGCCGAGCAGACGCTTGTAGCGGGCAATGGCATCGGTCGCCACAGTGCAGTAGGTGTGGCCGATGTGGAGCTTGTCGGAGGGATAGTAGATCGGGGTGGTGATGTAAAATGTTTTCTTTTCCATATTCATGTCCTCTGTATTCTCTGCAAATTCTCTGCAATTAAGTTTCTTCAGCAGCGGGCGGGGTCTCCGGAGAAACCGGCTCGGTGGGCAGCGGTGTCTCAGCAGGCGGAGTCTCCCCTGCGGGGTCATCCGTCGGGGCATCAGGGTCGGTCGGGGCATCGGTGACCGGCGCGTCCGTCACGGCTGCGGGAACATCGGTCTCCGTCGGATCCTCGGTCGGTTCCGGGCTCTCCTCGGGCCACTTGATGTCCTCGTCGTGGTAATGGTAGAAGCTCTGTGCCTCGCCCTTGCGGCTAATCAGCGTTCCGTCCGCAGCAAAAACGCTGCGGTAGGTCTGCGCCTTATAGCCAATGGCAACATCCTCGTATTCCTGGTCATATACGAACCATGTTGCATAGGTCATCTCAACGTAGGTGCCGTCCACATCCGTGCCCCAGAGCTCCACCGTAACATTGTTGGCCTCGCGGTCAACGGAGGCTTTGATCCGGATGGGATAATCACGGTTGTTGACAAACTTGTATTCCGGGCCGCCCCAGCTCACCGTTGCATCCAGACCGGCAGGGAGATAGCTGACCGGGAAATAGTGGCAGGAACGGGAGGTGATCTCAAGGTTTGCATACAGGCAGCAGTAATACAGCGTGGAGCTGACCTGACAGATGCCGCCGCCGTATTCCTGCACGGTCTGTCCGCCGGAATAGGCACCCGCAAGCAGATAGCCGTTTTCCGCCGTGCGCTTGCCGAGCGTGGGATTGTAGGAAAATTCCTCGCCGGGCATCAGGATCACATCATTGATGCTGCCCGCGGCCTTTTCCACATTGTTGATGCGATTGGATGTGCTGCCCCAGAGCGGGGTGGTCATCGTGCTGAGCTGATCTCGGAACAGCAGCTCCTCCAACTGCTCCGCCGTCACCTCCGGATAATCGAAGATGAGCGGGATGCAGACCTCGTCGCCGTAGGAAGCCGCGTTCCAGAGGCGCTGCGCCTCGTCCGTATCGAAGCTGATGCCGACCGTTTCCGGCTCAATCACATGCTCCTCGGTATAAACAGCGTCGGCCTTCTCGGTAAACACCGTGTCATACAGGGCTTGAATATCCAGCTCGGTGTCCTCGCGGATCTCCGCATCATAGCGGAAGCTTTCGTAGTTGTGATCCCGAAACGCCTGCACGATTTTTTCGGAAAGCGACTCCGTGTCGATATTGATCTCGCCCGCACCCTTCAGGATGGTGATGCTGTCCTCACCGATGCGCAGATCGGAGCCGAGCAGCGCAAGCTGCAGCTCCTTCGCTGCGGACTCCACTCTGGCGCGCACGGCGTCCTCGTCCACGATCAGGGCGGACTCGCTCTGCAGCTCCATGCCGCCGAGCAGGCACCGGATGTATGTCAGCGCATCTCCGACGGACGAAGCGCCCTTGCAGGCGTCATAAGCCATCAGCGCAATGTCGGAAACCGGCGTTTCGGTGCAGACCTCATCCGCGCGAACGCTGAGCACAACGCCTTCCGGCAGCTCCGCAGTCACCGCAGCGTCGCCCAGAGCATCATACCCCTGCGCGTGCAGAAACTGCGCGGTCTCCTCCAGTGAAAGACCGCTGATATCCAGCCCGTCCACATGAACGTTCGGGAAGATCGTGTCAATTTGGTTTACATAAGTCATAAGGGCGACGGCGCCCGCAAGGATCACCGCCACGACGGCAAGGCAGATAATCAGCGCCATTCTGCCGCGGGCACGGGTTCCGCCGTTGTCATTATCTCTGTTTTTACTCCTCAGCTTCATGGTTCCGATTCTCCGAAAAATAAAATATGGGATGCGCCGCACCGCGTCGGCGCAAAACGGTCAAAGATCATTTTGAATGATAAAAAACTTCGTCTCCGGCAGGCAGCTCGGTCTGCTCGATAAACATATCCATGCTGTCCACCCACGGATTGCCGCTGAGCTTATATTCTCCCTGCTTATCCAGCATCAGGCCGATCAGCAGATTGCTCAGGAGGAATCCCGAAGGGGTAAAGTGCCAGCGGCCGCCCTCGTTCACTGCCCAGCCCTTGCGGTTGTATTCCTGCAAAAGCTCTTCCAGAGGAGCGAAATCACTGCGATAAATGCTGTGGTACTCCTTCGGAGAGATCCCGCGCACCGTGCGCATACCGAGCATCAGATACTCCGCAGCACGGTCAAGCAGTCCGATCTTTTCGTATTCTTCCACGATCGCATCGCCGTTCTGAACGCCGCTTATGTATTTTCGAAGGTCTTTGACGCAGGCGTAGCGGGCGCCGCCGACGCAGCTCGCAGCCCCGGGGCCGAAGCCCATATAGTCCTGCAGCAGCCAGTATTTCAGGTTGTGCTTTGAGGCATAGCCGATGCGGGCGAAGTTGCTGATTTCATACTGGCGATAGCCGAAGCGCTCCAGTGTTTCGCAGGTGTAAAGGTACATATCCGCCTGCGTATCGTCGTCCGGCAGAATTGCGGAATCGCGGTACTCGCACATGGGTGTGCCGTCCTCGATCTTGAGACCGTAGCAGGAAAGATGCTCCGGCTGCAGATCCAGTGCCTTGTGCAGCGTGGCTGCCCAGTCCTCACGGGTCTGACTGGGCAGACCGTAGATCAGATCAAGGCTGACATTGTCAAACCCGGCGTCGCGCGCGTTTTTCACCGTCTCCGTCACCTGTTTCCAGTTGTGCCGGCGGCCGATCAGCTTGAGGATGTCATCATTTGCGCTCTGTGCGCCGACGGAAAGGCGGTTGACGCCCGCTTCCCGCAGTACGGCAAGGTCGTGGCGCTTGATGCTGTCGGGGTTGACCTCAACGGTCACCTCGGAGTTTTTCAGGATCAGTCCGTTGCGCTTGAGCGTATTGAAAATATCGCAGATGCGGCGCGCGCCGTAGTAGCCCGGCGTACCGCCGCCGAAGTAAACCGTGTCCGTGTAATACTGCCGGAGCTGCGGCCCCGCCTCACGGATGTGCTGCAAAAGCGCATTGTGATACTTCGGCATCAGCTTATCGCAGCCGGCCAGAGAGTAAAAATCGCAGTAGCCGCATTTGCTGGCGCAGAACGGTATGTGGATGTAGATGCCGAGCGTTTTGTTCATTGCGCTGTCTCCGTTGGAGGGAAAACCCTGATTTTTGTCGGCAGACGCATCCCCGCAGCCGGGGAAGGTCTGCCGGATTATTTTACCCGTAACCGCACTGCGCTGTCAACGAAAAATGTTTCCATTTTCCGCACGCGGGCAGGCGCGGAAAGCTCAGAACAGGCCGCAGACAAGCTCCGCATACGCGGAGGGGTCATCCAACGGGATGTCCGCAATCAGCTTTGCCTGCGCCAAAAGGATCTTCGTCATGGAAGCGGCCTTGTCCCGATCCTCCGCAAACGCCTTCTGCAACGCGGCAAAGGCGGCGTGGTCTCCGTTGAGCTCCAGCACCTTCTGCGCTTTGAGATTTTCGGTATTGGCGCCGGGCAGAGAATTGAAATACTTCTCCACCTCCAGCGTGATCTCGCCTTCCGTGGTCAGGCAGACGGGATGGCTCTTGAGCTTGTGGGACAGGCGGACGGAAACGACCGCGCCGTCCAGCGTGTCCTTCATAAAGTCAAGAAGCTCCTTATTCTCTTCCGCCTTGCGCTCGGTGTCCGCCTTCTGCAGGTCGGTCTCCAGACCGAGATCGTCGGCACTGATATTGCAGAATTTCTTTTCCTGATAGTCGCCGAGGATCTGCACGACGAATTCGTCCACGTCGTCCGTCATGTAAAGCAGGCCGTAGCCGGCATCCAGCACCTGCTCCGCCTGCGGCAGCGCTGCGGCGCGCTTTGCGGTGTCTGCCGCAGCATAATAAATGGATTTCTGACTCTCCGGCATTTTGGCAACATACTCGTCCAGACTCATCAGACCGTCGTCAAAGCTGTTGGCGTATACGAGCAGATCCTTGAGCTGCTCCTTTTTCATGCCGTAGTCGCCGACGACGCCGTATTTGATCTGCAGACCGAAGGCCTTCCAGAATTTTGCGTAGGCCTCTTTGTCCTCCATCAGC
>JAZQNZ010000297.1:0-3152 GCA_045627665.1 Oscillospiraceae bacterium | reverse complement strand
TCTCTTTCAGCCAGGGGATGATGATCGAAGTATCCAGACCGCCGGAATAGGCGAGTACGACTTTTTTGATGTTGTCCTTATTCATGTTGGTATCCTCCGTTTTCGGTATTGAAATTATGGACTCATTATATCGTATTTTTTCGTTTTGTCAAGTATAAATATTCATAATTTCTGAGATAATTCATAAAATGTACGAATTATATTCATATAGCATCGCATAATATTCACGCTCCGCGTTGGCGCATGTGCATTTTGACGAAAAAAGCCGAAATTGCAGAGAAAATTTGCCGATAATGCCGTACGGGTACGAAAATAATTCATGTTCTTCCGCGCGGAGCATCCGGCGGGAAAAGTGCCCGCTCCGGGTAAACCCGGCAAAGCGGGGCGGCGAGTACGCCCGGGCAGCCGGCAAAGCGGAGCGGCGACGCGCGCTCAGGGCTGCTGGGCTTTTCCGCTCTGCGGACCGCAGCCATGCAAAAAAACTGCAGCCATGCAAAAGCAGACGCCGCAAACCTGCGGCGTCTGCCTGAAGTCCTTTTGGGGATGTTATTCCGTTTCTTCCGCAGTCTTTTTCTTGCCCTTGTCCTGCATCTTGATCGCGGAAAGGATCGGCTGCATCTCCGCACCGACAGACATGCCGCTCTCCGCCTTGCCGCCGAAGCAGGACTCTGCCGCGCTGCGGTTTTCCGCCGTGGTTTCGGTCAGGAGCTCCTTACGGAAAATGTGCATACTCCGCGGCGCATCGATGCCGATGCGCACCTTGTCGTTCTCTATGCCGACAATGGTGACCATGATATTATCAATATAAAGGCTTTCGCCCTCTTTTCTCGTCAAGACAAGCATAAATTATTCTCCGCGATTGATCTCGTCCAGCAGATCGCTGACTTTGGTCTTCACCTTATATGCCTTGTCGTTCAGGAAAATCTGACGGCCGAGATGATTCTTCGTATTCACGATGATCGGGGCGGCGAGATTGATGGTCATTGCATTGGGGTCCTGCGGGATCACCATGACATTGATCACAAATACGTCCTGAATATCCTCGATCTTCAGCAGCTCCACGTCGGAGTCCGTGATGTCAAAGGAATAGGTCGGGCATACGAGGAACGGGTTCAGAACGGGAAGCGCGATCTCCGGGCGGATCATGGACTGCAGCCAGCAGACCGGCTCGCTCTGCTCATGGGAAAGGAGGGCAAACTCCGTATCCTCCGGCAGGCCGGGCAGGCCGTCCGGGAAACAGAATTTCTTGCTCTCATCATACTCAACTTCGCCAAAATGTGCGGTTTTCAGCTTCATATATCTTCACCACTTTTTTCTGATTCCGTCAGGCCTGCACGTCGATGGTCTGGCCCGGCTCAGCCGGGATCGTCAGCTCCACGACGGAGAACTGCAGGTTTGCCGGTTGGACAAGATCTACACTCACAGACGGTTTCGGGTCAAGCGTAACGACCGGGCCTTGAACCTGGTCCCACTCAATTTCAAAGCTCTGCGGCGTCCAGTCAATGTTCAGGTGTCCCGCGTCGCCCTTCAGAACAACGGGATTATCCGGAACAAGGCTGTGGCCGCTTGTCGGCTTTTGAGGGTTCATCAGCTTCATGCGGGAAAGCTCGCTGATCTGGCAGTGGCCGCACCCCGGCTGCTGACCGACAAATTCACCGTCGCTCGCAATGCTGCGCGTTCCCTGCTGTGCGGAAACGAGCGACTGCGATGCAAAGCTCTGCTGCAGTGTCAGCGGGTCTTTGCGGGCGGTATTGTTTTTCAGCGGCGTCATATCAATATCGACTTTGCCGAGCTGGCTGTCAACTTTCATTTTTGCAGCCTCGCGTTTGACTTCCATCTGACGCTGGCTCGTCTGAATTCGAAGTGCAGCGCGCTGGCTCTCGATCTTGATCCGCGCCATTTGCTGTTCAATTTGTATGCGCTGAACTTTCATAAGAATCCCTTCTTGTCAAATTGAGAATCCATTCTCCGTTTGATGTCTGTTCTTTTCAAATGAAGTCGGCGTGCGGCGCTGAGGTGAAACTTACCTCAGAAAATCAAGCAGCGAGGTCTGGATGATCTTCGAGCCTGCTGCAAGGGCGCCGTCGTACACCGTCTGTGCGGTTTTCCACTCCATGATCGCTTCCGCAAGGTCAACATCCTCGGCCTCGGAAAGCATCTCGGTATAGGTCAGCTCGCTGCTGGTGTAGCGCTCCGAGATCATGTCGATCCGCTCCAGAGATGCGCCGAATTTTGTGCGCAACGCGCTGTTGGTACTGATCGCGTTCTGAAGATCGCCCACCATATCCGAAAGCAGGGATTTGTCCAGATTGCCGTTGAGAACACGGGTGCATTTATCCAGAAGGCAATAGTAGTTGGAAGTGCCGGTGCCGAGGAAATCCAGGCCGTTTGCGCTCACCTCGATAAAGGTCGTCGGGCCGACCTTGAGCCGTTTGGAAACCGCCTGCTCCTCCGTGATCTGATCGCTCATATCGGCGGGAAGCAAGATCTTCGCATCGTTCAGCGCCGCGTCGATCCGGTTCGTTCCGCCGCGGAGTCCTGCCAGTGCCGCAAAATCATTGAGGATGGGCATACAGTCCTCCACGCGGAAGCCGTTTTCGATTTCCTGCGCGTCAAGGCCCGTGGTGTCGGTGTAGAGTTCCTGCGACATCTCGTTGTAAAGACGATCCATGATGTCGTTCACGCTGTCGCGCATACTTTCCAGCCCGCTCAGTGCGGAGAAATTGTATTCGGTGTCCATGCCGCTGTATTTCATGGCGCTGTCGTACGCCGTCTGCATGGAGACGTTCAGGTTCTTCATGCGGTCAAGGATGCTGACGCAGACCGTGTTTCTTGCGTTGTACTCCGATACGGAGCCGAGCTTGCCCATCAGACTGCCGATTTCGGCAATGTTGTCCGCAATGTCCTTTGTCGCAAGCTCATAGTCCTCGCTCAGTGCCATGCCGCTGAGGTTGACGCCGTTGTAAAACAGTGTTCCGACCTCGTTGACGGTGAAGGGCTGGCGGATGGTATTGTCGCCGCCGAACAGAAAGCTCGTTCCGACCGAGGAATTGGAGATCGCAAGGATTTCGTCGCGCAGGTTGGCAACCTCGCCGGAGATTGCCTGCAGCTCGTCCTCGCCCTTGGTGCCGCTGTTCGCACGCACGATCAGA
>JAZQNZ010000296.1:0-3480 GCA_045627665.1 Oscillospiraceae bacterium | reverse complement strand
GAACGCAAGGATCTTGCCAATCTTTCCAAATACGCAAAGGAAATGGGCATTTATAAGAAAGTGATGAGTGTCATGGAGGTGCTGCTCAATGGCTGATATTGCCGCATCCGTGCTCGCACGGATCAAAAATAAAGCTGCGGAAAGCGGCAGGAGCTATCAGCTCTGCCTGCAGCTCTTCTGTCAGGAGGAATTTCTGCGCCGACTGGAAAAGTCAAAATACGCGGAAAACCTTGTGCTGAAAGGCGGTCTGTTCATCTATTCCCTTACGTGCTTCGATAGCCGCGTGACCGTTGACGTTGACTTCCTGCTCAGAAAGATTCCCAATACGCCGGAGCAGCTCCGCACGATACTGGAAGAAATCATAGCGACCGATACGGGCAACGATTTCATTACCTTTGAGATCAGGGACGTGGCCCCCATTGCGGTGGCAAAGAAATACGCCGGAATCGGCGCTTCGCTTGTGGCGAAGATCAAGAACACAAAAACGCCCTTCGGTATCGACTTCGGCGTTGGCGATGTGATCGTTCCGAAGCAGGAAAAGTGGAAAATCCCGACGCAGCTTGACGATTTTGCCGCCCCGACGGTCAACACCTATTCGCTGGAAACGACGGTTGCCGAAAAGCTCGACGCTATCCTAAGTCTGATGGAGTTCTCCAGCCGGATGAAGGATTATTTTGATCTTTATTACCTTGCAAACAAGTTTGATTTTGACGGCGCAACGCTGACGGAAGCGCTGAAAAAGACCTTTGAAAATCGTGGACACCATTTTACCATGGAGCAGTTCGAGCAAGTCATGACCTTCGGCAGCGATGACGCAATGCAGAAGAAATGGAAAGCCTTTTGCCGGAAGATCGACACAAAGACCGATGATTTCGATACGGTGCTGAGAACAATAAAAGCGTTTTTGACGGAGCCAATGGAATCGGTAGCGCATGGCGAAACGGGATATGCGAAGAAATGGTCTTCCACCATGAACGAGTGGACTTTGCACGAAAATTCTACAATTTGCAATCTTATTTGAGGTGCTGATATGCTGTTAACGCCGATGGAAAAGCATAGGCATTTCTATCTGGCGGAATAACAAAACCTCCGGTTCTGTGAGGTCGCATAGCAACCGTACGAAACCGGAGGTTACCGCGGCATTGCAGTGCCGTGAAGCTCAAAAAAGATTATTTTTCCTCTTGACGGAGAGCGGTTCCGTGCTCCCCACCGCGGTGTGTCTGTAATGCATCTCTGTCCGTCAGCCTTCGTCGTTGTTGTCATTTTCTGCGATTATCCCGGCGTCCGCAGGCTTTCTCCTCCTCGATACTGCCGTCGCCACAACATCGCCGAGGGAGATGACGACAAGGGCGAGGACGATCTGCCAGCCGCCCTTGGAAAACAGCGGAAACGCGAATCCGGATTTCGCCGCAGAAATATCGATCTCAAAGTTCCTGCCGTCTCCGTCGTCCGCGCCGACTTCAAGATAATACTTTGTCCCGCGTTCAAGCGCGGCAGTGAGGCCGGACTCGTGATCCTCCGCTTCCGTTCCATCGCAATTGACAGAGCTGATAAGATTGCCGTCGCTGTCATAGAGCGCGCTCCACGGCTTCGTATCGCCGTCCGCAACAGGCGTAAAGGTATATTTCCCGCTCTTTTCGGGCGTAAAAGAAAGATACGCGCTGCCGCTTTCGCCGGCTGTGACGCTGTATTTCCCGGCGGCGGCCGCTTCGGTGGCGCCGGAGTTCTTTACGGTCTCCGCAAAAGCGCTTTTCAGAAAGAGAACGTCATCGCCGTTGACTTCCCCGTCGTGATTGAGATCGGCTGAAAGCACGGACGGGAGGCTGTCCGGGGTTTCAAGGCAGCGTTCCGCGCAGACGGCGTCTTTCCCGTTTACGACGCGGTCGCCGTTGAGATCTCCGGGCAGTTCGCCGCCCTCTGCCGCGAACGCCGGCGCAGCGGCGGACAGGCACAAAACGAGTGAAAGAATAAATGGAATGATTCTTTTCATGAAGCGCTCCTTATCAATGCAAAGCATCGTATCGTAATATCATTTTGCGTGGGTTCGTTTTCAGTTTATCAAATCCGTTTTGATATGGCAACAGATAAATACGTGTATGGAATGATCGGAAGTCCGCATTTTAACGAATCGGGGTTCTGTTGTAATATCCCGGCAGCGCCTCCTGCAGTTTTTCCAAATAGCCGCCTTGAAAGAACAGGCACTTGGATAAATCCGAGCCAAGCGGATCCGCTGTCAGCGTCACGCCGACTGCGCGGCAGCCGCCGCAGCAATAGCGGAACCAGCGGCAGGCAGCGCATTTTTCATTGTGCGCTTTCAGATCCTTTACCGTCGTGCAAACGGTGCAAAGATAATCGCCCTCGCGCAGATGCTTTTGCAGGCCGTCGGTTTTTACGTTGCCGAGAAACCAGTTGCGCTGTTCGTAATAGCGGGATAGCTGATGGCACGGATACAGATTTCCGTTTGCGCCGACGGCCACCATACCGCGATTCCCCCGGCAAACCGGAAGAGTATCACGGTATTCGCCCTCGCCGCATTCCATGGCACGGGGGCGGAATATTCTGCGATTCGGCCACAACTGGGCGAAGTTCCAGATATCAATCGTCATTTTGCAGTCCGTCGCTGCATACGATCGCAAAAAGTCCAGCATCGCATCGAAGTATTCTTCCAGCGTCAGGCAGGCATCCCCCGCGTTCTGCACCCAGCGGGGCGCCTCCGAGGTGCGGATGATGCGCATCTCACTTACGCCCATATCCGAGAGCAGCTTTGCCGTCGGGAGCATCGTGTGCAAATTCAGCCGGTGAACATTGGTCTGCGCTTTGACGCGGAAACCGTTTTCGACGCACAGACGGATGGCGCGCAGAGCGTCTTCCTCCGCTCCCTTGCGATTGCGGAGCCAATCATGGCAGCCGACGCCGTCGAAGGAGATCTTCATCAGCGGACGGCAGCCGATTTCCTTCAGCTCGTCAAGAATCTCCTGCGTGATAAAGAAACCGTTGGTGTTCAGCTCCTCCACATACATACCGTGGGAATAGATGCTGCGAAGGATCTCGATAAAATGCGGGTGGAGCATCGGCTCGCCGCCGGTGATGGTAAAGGCGTTGATGCCGCACGCTTCCGCTTCCCCGATGAGTTTTTCCGCTTCCTCCGGAGTGAATTCGCTTTGCAGACGGTTATTGTCGGCGGCGTTGAAGCAGTGCAGACAGTTATAATTGCATTTTCCTGTGAGCATCCAGTTCATCGCCGGGAAATAACGGTTGTCGCAGACCTTTTCCTTTTGCCAATCGGAAAGCGTTTCGCCGTCCTTTGCGAGGCGGCAGAAGCCGCGGGAAAGCAGACTCTGCAAAAGTGCAGAGTCTGCGATTTCGTGCGTACCGTCGCAAAGACGGAGCAGTTCATATTCTTCTTTTTTCAGTCCATGTGCGTTGCGCTCGCCCTTTATGTAGTAAGCGTACGGCACAAGGCGCCACGAGCGCAGGGCA
>JAZQNZ010000295.1:0-21216 GCA_045627665.1 Oscillospiraceae bacterium | reverse complement strand
AGGCCGAGGGAAGGCAGCGGCTTTGCCACGGCGTCCCAGCGGCGGAGACACTCCAGACGCATCTCTTCGTCCGGCGCGGAGATTCTTTTCAGCGTTTCCTCAAAGGTCATGACAAAAGTTCCTCCGGTTTTGCCCGAATTCGGGCAGGATCATACAGTTTACACTATATTATACGGACTTTGCCTGCCGCTTGTCAAGCGCGGCGCCGGGGACAGGCGCCAGTCTAAAAAAATCCGGGTTTCGGAAGGTCGTTTGCTGCAAAAGATGCAAAATTTGCGCTGTACGGGCTGTATGGGTGAGAGGTGATTTTTCGTGAATGGAGACTGCTCCGAAATTCTGGAAAGGCTGGAGGCAATCGCCTTTTGCAGGAGCAATGACGCGGTGAAGCTGGCCTTTACCGCGGAACAGGGGATGCCGGACATCGATCAGCTTGACCTCAGCGCGCTGGCTGAGCTGAAACGACTGTCCAACGGCTCGGTGGAGATGAAATTCATCGACCGCATCAAGATTCTGGAGCTGATGACGCAGCTTCGTCAGGCTTCGCCGGAGAGCAAGGCGGCGGAGCTGGTTGCGGCGATCAACTCCGCGGCAGACCGCCTGCCTGACCGCGGCGGGGACGGGACGGCGGCTGCAGATGCGATTTCGTGACTTTTCCGAGCCGCAGCTCACGGCACTGAGCTGGTGGTGCGAGGGCTCGCCCTTCCGCGGCCGGGACGCCATCATCTGCGACGGCGCAGTCCGCAGCGGCAAGACCGTCTGCATGGGACTCGGATTTTTCCTCTGGGCGATGCGCACGTTTGACGGGCAGGCCTTCGGACTTTGCGGCAAGACCGACATCTCGCTGCGGCGGAACGTTGTGGACGTTCTTTTGCCGCTGCTGCGGGAGCTGGGCTTTGACGTCCGGGAAAAGCGCGGCGTCGGCCGCATCGAGCTTTCCTGGCACGGTCACACGAACGTGTTTCACCTCTTCGGCGGCAGGGATGAGGGCAGCGCGGCACTCATTCAGGGCGTGACGTTTGCCGGGGTGCTGCTCGACGAGGTGGCGCTGATGCCGCGCTCGTTTACGGAGCAGGCCATCGCACGCTGCTCCGTCCGAGGCAGCAGACTGTTTTTTAACTGCAACCCGGACGGGCCGCAGCACTGGTTTTACCGCGAATGGATCTGCCGCGCGGAAGAGCGCAACGCGCTGTATGTCCATTTTCGGCTGGAGGATAACCCGGGACTGGAGCGGGAGGTCGTGGAACGGTACGGGCGGATGTTTTCCGGCGTGTTTTACCGCAGGTTTATCCTCGGACAGTGGGTCGCGGCGGAAGGGCGGATCTATGACTTCTTCGACAGCAGCTACGTTTCGCCCGCGCCGGACGGGCCGTTTGAGCGCTGGGTGATCTCCTGCGACTACGGTACGGCAAACCCCGCATCGTTTGGACTGTGGGGGAAGATCGGCGGGACATGGTATCGCGTCAGCGAATACTACTTCGACTCGCGGCGCGAGGGCAGGCAGAAAACGGACAGCGAGTATGTTGACGATCTTCTGGCGCTGGCGGGCGGCAGATCGCTGGATTGCATCGTTGCCGATCCGTCGGCAGCCAGCTTCATTACGGCGCTGCGGCGCGCCGGGCTGCCCGTGATCGGCGCAAAAAATGAGGTGCTCAGCGGAATCCGGCAGACCGCGGAGGCGCTGAAGGAGCGTCGGATCGTCATCTGTGAGGGCTGCGCGGACAGCCTGCGGGAGATGGAGCTTTACTGCTGGCAGGGCGCGGACAGCGGCATGGATGCGCCGAAAAAAGAGAACGATCACGCGATGGACGATATCCGCTACTTCGTCACGACGGTCGTCAACGCCGCACCGCGCCCGCTGCGCGCGCTGGCAGTGGAACGCTGAGAGATGCCGCCATTGACTTGTGGAAAAGGGAGTTTCAACAAAAGCATGAGTATTTTTAAGAAAACCAGAACCCCTGCGCTGTCGGCGCGGGTTCGCAGCGGACGCTCCGACCCGTATGGGCTGCTGGAGTCGCTTGTTCCCGCTGCCGGCAGCGAGATACAGACCTATCGCATGATCCGCCAGCTGGTTCCGATCGTGGACGCGGCGGTGCGGAAGGTCGTGCGTCTTGCGGGCGGATTTTCCGTTCACTGCGATTCTCCGGCTGCGGAACAGGCGCTCGGACGGTTTCTGCGGACGGTGGACGTCGGAAACGGGCAGCGCGGATTGCAGAGCTTTCTCGACTGCTATCTCGACAGTATGCTGACCTGCGGCATGGCGGCGGGCGAGATCCTGACGCCGGACGGGCGCGAGATCCGCGCTGTGGTGTGCAGGGACGTTTCCCGCGTGACGCTGCGCGCCGGGGAGGATCCGACGGACTTTCAGATCCTGTTTTCCGAGAACGGCACGCTGCGCGCACCGGAGTTCCCCGGACTGATCCTCTTTACGCCGTTTAACCCCGAAACCGATCACCCGTGGGGCGTTTCCATGCTGCGGAGTATGCCGTATCTTGCGGGAACGCTGCTGTCGATCTATGACAGCATCCGCGCCAACTATGAGCGCAGCGGCTGCCTGCGCTACGCCGTGACCTGCCGCCCCGGCAGCGACCCGCTCGACCGCATCAACGCCGAGGACCGGATGCAGCGCATGGCGGATGAGTGGAGCCGCGCGATGCAGAGCACGCGGGACGGGAAGGTCCGCGACTTTGTCATGCTGGGCGATGTGGATATTCGCACCATCGGCGCGGATGCGGACATCCCCGACACCGAGGCGCCTGTCCGGCAGATCCTGGAGCAGCTTGTCAGCAAGACCGGCGTGCCGCCGTTTCTGCTCGGGCTGAGCTGGTCCTCCACTGAGCGCATGAGCTCACAGCAGGCGGATATGATGACAAGCGAGATCTGGGCCATCCGACGCAGCCTGACGCCGGTCGTGGAGCAGGTCTGCGAGCTGTGGCTCCGGATGCACGGGCTGCGCGATGAGTTTTCCGTGGAGTGGGAGCCCATCAGTCTGCAGGATCAGGTGGAGGAGGCCAAAGCGCACTGGTATGACGCGCAGACGGCAGAACTTTCTCATAAAATCAGGGAGGATGCAACATGAATATTTCCAAAGCAGGTCTCGCACAGGGAGGCACAACGCCGGAGGCCGTTGATCTGGCGCTGATCCGCAGCTATGCGCGCGGCAAGCTGGCACCGGAGGACGTTTACACCTTTTCGGTGATCCTCTGCGACAACGAGATCGACCGCGATCATGAGCGGTTTGACGAGGAGACACTGGAGAAGCTTGCCGATCTGTTTCTCGGTAAGACCGGCATCAGCGACCATGACTGGCGCAGCGAGAAGCAGGTGGCACGCATTTACCGCACGCAGATCGTACGTATGCCGAGCCGCAAGACCGCGGACGGCAGCCCCTACGTGGGGCTCAAAGCCTGGGCGTATATGCTGCGTACGGAGGCAAATGCCGCGCTGATCGCCGATATTGAGGGCGGTATCAAGAAGGAGATCAGCGTTGGCTGCAGCGTTTCCGAGACGATTTGCAGCATCTGCGGCGCAAACGGCGGCTGCGGTCACGTTCCGGGGCAGTTTTATAACGGGAAGCTCTGCTTCTCCACGCTGCACGGGGCGGCGGATGCGTATGAGTGGAGCTTCGTCGCGGTGCCGGCGCAGCGCGGCGCGGGCGTGACCAAGGCGCTCGGTGCGGAGGAAGGCAGCGAGCTTGCACAGCTTCGCCGCGAAGCGGCGCTCGGTCGGCGCTGGCTGGAGGAGACACGCACGGAGACAAAGCGCCTTGCGCTGCTGTGCGGGAAAGATCTCTATGACGCCATCGCGCCCGCAATGGAGAAAATGGAGCCGGAAAAGCTGATCGAGCTGCGGCTGGCGCTGCAGACGCGCGCGGCGAAGATCCTGCCGCTGCGCTCGCAGTTTCCCGCAGCGGAGGAAGAAAGCGCGCCCCGCTTTGACGGGACGGCATATCGTGTTTGACAATCAGGGAAAAGGAGATTTTTTGCTATGAACGTTTCTTTTGACGGCATCGGTGACAAGCTCGTCACCTTTATCAACAGCAGTGCGACGGCGGGCAGCGTCGTGAAGGTTTCCGCAGCGGGCACCGTTGCCCCCTGCTCCGCAGGCGACGCCTTTGACGGCGTTGCCATGATCGCGGACGGCGGCTACGCCGGCGTTTGCCTCCGCGGCTTCGTCACGGTCGGCTATACCGGCACCGCACCCGCCGTCGGCCGCGCCATCCTCGTTGCCAACGGCAGCGGCGGCGTTAAGACCGCTGAGAGCGGAGATACCTATCTTGTCGTGGACAAGGACACCACCGCAAAGACCGTGACCATCGTCATGTGAGCGGAAAACGGGAAATGGAGGGTAATACTATGACTTATCAATTCGACAACATCAAGCTGGACAAGGGGATGTATTCCGAGAGCGGTAAGAACTTTACGCAGGTTCTGGAGAGCCTTGACCCCAGCGAAAACTACAAGGGCACCGCGTTCGAAAACCTCGACGCTTATCAGCGCCAGCTCAAGCGCTTTGACATTCGCTGCCACGGCGCCGGCAGCGATATGGTTGAGAAATTCTTCAATACCACCGAGACGGCGGTTCTGTTTCCCGAATACGTTGCCCGCAGCGTCAGGGCCGGTATGGAGGAGGGCGATATTCTCTCCGGTATCACTGCGACCGTGACGGAAATCAACGGTCTGGACTATCGCAGCATCTATTCCGTTCCCGGCGCAGAGGACAAGGCGCTCAAGCACGTTTCCGAGGGCGCTGCCATTCCCACCACCGAGGTGAAGGCCAGCAGCCATCTGATCGGCCTGCACAAGCGCGGCAGAATGCTCGTCGCCAGCTATGAGGCCATCCGCTTCCAGCGCCTGGATCTTTTCTCCGTCATGCTGCGCCAGATCGGCGGCCAGATCATGCGGATGCATCTTGAGGACGCCATCAACGTGATCACCAACGGCGACGGCAACAACAATGCCGCGACCGCTTACGCCGTCGGCGACGCTACCATCGGCGGCACCTCCGGTACGCTGACCTATGATGAGCTGGTCGCCTTCTGGAATACCTTCGACCCCTATTCCATGAATACGCTGCTCGTTTCTCCCGACGTGATGCTGCAGATCCTCAAGTGCAGCGAGTTCCAGAATCCGATGACCGGACTGAATTTTCAGGGCACCGGCGAGCTTTCCAACCCGCTCGGCGCAAAGCTGATCCGCACCTCCGTTCTGGCCTCCGGCAAGGCGATCGGTCTGGACAAGGGGTATGCGCTGGAGCGTATCACCGCAGGCGATATTTCCGTTGAGTACGACCGTCTGATCGACCGCCAGCTTGAACGCGCCGCCATCACCAGCATCTCCGGCTTTGCAAAGCTCTATACCGAAGCCAGCAAGGTCCTGACGGTCTGAGCCTGCCCGGATTTCCGTGCGGGAGCGGGAAAGGAGAAGAGCCATGAGCAACTTGAATCAGGGAACGGAGATCCTGAATTTTGCATCGTCTGTCAGCGGAGAGAGCGCAGACTCCGAGCTGCTGTGTACTTTGTGCGCCGCCGCTGCCGCCGAACTGGAAACACGGCTGCGCGACGGCTGCAGCTCCGGCGATCTCGGCGCGCGCTTTACTGTCGCGGCAGGGGTGCTGGCGCGTTCCATGTACTGCGCACTGGAAAAGCCGGAAAGACTTCGCAGCTTCCGCGCGGGCGAGGTTTCCGCAGAGTATGACGGGGTGACGGACCCCGATACCCTGCGCGCCATCGCGGAGGATCTTCTTGCCGGGTATCTCCGCGACCGGGGCTTCGGTTTTGCGGGGGTGCGCGGATGAAGAGCATTTTTGACAGCGCGTTTGCCACCGGCGTGCGCGTGAGCGATGCGAACGGTACTTACACGGCGCGGGCGTTTATCCGCCCGGCTTCGCTTTCGGAGGCCGAGGCACCGGAGCTCTGCCCCGCAGGTGTGCGGGACGGGCGGCGCTGGCGGATCATTCTGGAGCCGTTGGAGCTGACGGGCGCCGTGACGGTGGCCGACGATGAACGGGAATTTTTCCTGCTGCGGCGGGAAATGATCGGCGGGGGAGACCACATCGAGGGTCTCCTCTGCCTGAAAGCGGGTGAGCCGGATGCTGGATAATCTTGTCAGCGCGGTTGTCGATGCACTGACGGACGGGGGCGTTCCTGCCTGCGGTGCGTATCCGCACACGGCGGCACCTGCGGCGGAGCCGCTGGTTTGCGTCGGAATCTCGCACGCGGAGGACAGCGACGCCGGCTTTGCCCGCTATCTCGGCAGCATCAGCGACGCGGAGACAGGGGAGCGCGATGTTTACGGACTGCGCTGCGGCGTCGGCGTGCGTCTGGACATCTATGTGCCGCTCTCCGAGACGGACGCGCCGGGGGCGTGTCTGGCACTGTTTGACAGTGCGGCGGCCTGCATTGGCGGCATGGAGGGCTTTTCCCTGAAAAAACTGCACTGCGGTGCGCCTGCACCGGACAGAGCCGCCGGCATGATGCATCTGCAGGGCGAGGCCGAGGGCAGCGCACTGCTGCTTGCCGCCGAGTGCGACGGGGAGAGCGGAACATTTACTGAGTTTGTTCTGAGAGGAGAACTGGACATATGAGTATCAGCGAAAGACCGGGCGTTTATACCTCGTATGAGGTGAACGGCGGCGTGAAAGGACGCAGCGGAGGCGGCGCAGTCGGCCTTGCGGCGACAGCGGAGAGCGGTACGGCGGGCAGCGTCGTTGCCGTGACGGATCTCGCAGCGGCGGCAGCGGCGTTCGGCAGCGGCAATATGACGGAGCTGGTCGGCGTGCTGCTGGAAAACGGCGCAAGCTGCGTGTACTGCTGCCGTGTCAGCGGAAGCAGCTATGAAAGCGCGTTTGCCGCGCTGATGGCTGTGGAGGAGATCCGCTATATGGTGTGCGACAGCCGCGACGCGACGGTCCACGCGAAAATGCTCGCCGCAATTTCCGGCGGCGACGAGAAAAGCCGGTATCGTATCGGCATTGCGGAGAGCGGAGACAGCACGCGCGCAGCGCTCGTGGCGGATGCCCAGGCGCTCAACAGCGAGCGGATGGTGCTGGTATCCGGTCACTGCGCTTCCGGCGCTGCGGGCGCCGCGGCGGCTGCCGTTTGCGGCGCGATGGCGGGCGAGAGCGACCCTGCCGTTCCGCTGAACGGAACGGAGCTGAAGGGCATCGGCAGCATCGGCGCGAATTTTTCCGATTCGGATCTGACGCTTTTGGTGCGCGGCGGCGTTTTGCCGCTTGAAACGCTCGGCGGCAGGGTGTGCATCGTGCGCGGCATTACCACGCGGAGCCAGACTGCGGGGGCGGCGGATGCAACATGGCGCGAGGTGAACACCATCCTGATCGTCGACACCGTGATCCCCGCCATCCGCGATGCGCTGCACAGTGCGTTTGCACGCACGAAAAACAACGCGCAGACGCGCGGCGCAATCCGCACCCGCGTGATCATTGAGCTGGAACGCTTTCTGCACGCGGAAATCATCGAGCGCTATGACAATGTGACAGCCGCGCCTTCCGAAGACGACCCCACGGTGTGCGAGGTCGGGTTTTCCTTCGGCGTTGCGCACGGGCTGAATATCATCGAGCTGAGCGCCCGTATCACGGTTTGAGAGAGGAGCGCAGAGCATGAGTCTTGGAGCAATGCCCGCTACGGGCGATATTTATCTGGAGTGCGAAGGGAAAAAGGTCGCGGTCGTGCAGAACTATCGCGCGATCGCAAAGAAAAGCGAGCGCACCGTGGAGGCCTTCGGCGAGAGCGAGCCCGTTGCTACAATCGCCGGGCAGCCGAGCTATACCATCGAGCTGACCCGCCTGTATGTGACGGACAGCGCTATTTCCGACGGCATCCGCTTTCACGACCTGCAGGATTTTTCCCTCGTGATCGTGAAACCCGGCGGGCGCATCGTTTATACCGGCTGCAACTGGAGCCAGATCGCGGAGAGCGGCGAGGTCGGTGAGCTCGTTGCAGAGAAAATCACCCTGATCGCGGCACACCGCGTGGAAACCACGGCATGACGGTTTCGGCGGAGCGGCTGCTGTCGGATACGGCGGGAGACGCCGCGGGGCGGCTGCGCTGGGTGGTCCTGCGGCGGCTCGGCGTGTGTCCGCTGTCGCTGCGGGGCAGACTTCTGAGCAGGCGCGGCGCGCTGCGTCTGGCCTGCCAGATGGTGCTCGACGCACGCACCGTTCGCGGCGGGACGGCAGCGGTGGGCGGCAATCCGAATTTTGACGAGGCGCGCTTTCGCCGCCTTGCGGAAGGCGGGGAGGTAAGCGATGCACAGATTTGAGTTTGGACAGCTTTTTCGGTCGAAGAAGCTGCAGGCGTGGGCGCAGGAGGTCCTGCCGCTGCTGGAATCATCCGATGCGGAGGCGCAGGTGCGCGCAGCGGTGAGCGCTGCGGCGGAGAACGGCGGCGAGGCGCCGGTAAGGACGCCGGAGGGGACGGAGACTGCGGCTGCGGTGTACGGACGCGGCGGACTGCCCGACGCATCTGACGTACGGGCGGCGGAAGCTGTAAGGCGGGCAGAGGAAACGGCACTGAACGGTTTACATAATTTCGATGCAGAGACGTATGCGCAGGAGACGGGAGCGCGGAGGACACCCGCCGGAGCTGCGGTGCAAAGCGCGCCTGCGGATGCGGAAGCAATGCGGGCGCAGACCGAGCCGTCCGGCGTTGGCGCAGCGGGCGTGTCGATCGAGGAGATCGACCGTCTTTTCCGCCGCGACAGCCGCCGCTATGACAGCGGATTCCGATGCTGAAAACGGATGAAAACAAGCCGCGAAGCGGTTTGTTTTCATAGCCGCCGCAGCGGTATAGTTTTCGTATGATACGCCTTTTGAAGCATGATATTTGCCCGTCCGCATTTTGACCGGCCGGACGGGCGCTTTTTTGAAGAAGGAGGATTTGGATGAGACTATCTTCCATGCGGTTTAAGGACTATGTCTGGCCGCACAATCCGCGCACCTATGAGATCGCCTATGAGCGGGACGTTGCGGTGCAGCGCGTACCCTTCGGCGCGTATGTGCTGCAGGGCATGGGACGCAGGCAGCGCATTCTGCGCGGCGAGGGTGAGTTTGTCGGCGAGGGCGCGTATGCGGAGTTTAAGAAGCTTGCGACGGTGTTTTACGATCCGACGCCGGGGATGCTTTCCCATCCGCTCTGGGATACGGCGCATGCGTGGTTCGTTTCGCTGCGGCTGACACAGGAGCCGCGCGAGGACTATGTCAGCTACAGCTTTGAATTCTGGGAGAGCTATGACTATTACCGCGAGAAGCCGGAGCTTCTGCTGCCCGAGGCGGCGCAGAGCGGAGCGGGAACGTATACCGTTGCGCAGGGCGATACGTTTCAGAGCATCGCACGCGCGCACAATCTGTCGCTCAGCGCACTTCTGGCGCGCAATCCGCAGATCCGAAATCCGAATGAGCTGCACGCAGGTGATGTGCTGAAGGTCGGGTGAGCGGCGATGGAAGGATATATCTATGACGCGCAGGGGCGCTGCTGGCATTTGCCGGTGCTGCTGCGCTGGGAGCTCTCCTACGGGTTTTGCAGTCCCTGCGACTGCTTTGAGGCGGAGATGCCGTTTTCTCAGGAGCTGCTTGCGCCGCTGAAGGCGGCGTGCCGCTTCCGCGCGGTCGAAAACGGGGAAACGGTGTTTTTCGGCGTGGTGGACGAGGCGGAATGCTCCGCCGCAGCGGGCGGATGTACGGCAGCGGTGCGCGGCAGAGGACTGCAGGCGCTGCTGCTGGACAGCGAGGCGGAGCGCGCGGACTATTATGCCGCGGATCTGCCGTTTTTGCTTGCGCGTCACGCCGCTCCGCTCGGCGTGACCGAGGTGGATACGGCGGGGACCGAGGGAAAGCGGGCAGCGCTGAACGTTTCCTCCGGCGAGAGCTGCTGGAGCGTGCTGAGCCGGTTTGCGGAATTCTGCCTCGGACTGCGGCCGCGCTTTCGCCCCGACGGGACGCTGGTGTTTGACGGCGCGGAGAGCGGGAGGACGCTGCACATTGACGGCAATACGGCGGTCAGCGCACAGGTTTTCCGCTTTGACCGCTACGGCGTGATCACCAATGCGATCGTGAAAAACCGCGCGTACGGGACACGGACGGAGGTTTGCAACGATGCGCTGCTGGCAATCGGCGGCAAGTGCGTGCGCGTCATCAATGTTCCGCGCTATACGGGATTCGACGCGATGCGCCACACCGGGGCGTATCAGATCGAGAAAAGCAGCGCGGAGATGGAAACGTGCCGCATGACGCTGGCGGCGACCTTTGCCGCGTTTCCCGGCGACCGGGTCGTGATGAGCGCTTCACCGCTCGGCGTGCGGGGAGAATTTTTCGTCGAGTCCGCCCGCTGCTTTGCCGACGGACGCGGCGCGGGTACGGTTTTGGAGCTGCGTCCGGTGAAGGGCGCAAAGGAGGCGTGACAAAAAATGTGGGTATCACAGGCATTTGCTTCCGCAGCGCACGGCGATGCGGTTCGGGCGGACGTCGGCCCGGTGACGATCGGCGGAGAGAACGCCGCTGTTCTGCTGTCCGGCGAGGCGCGGGGACTGCACGTTGTGTCGCCGGGAGGGATCGCGTGGACGCCGGAGACGGACACGCAGGTGATGGTGCTGGAGACCGGGGACGGCGAGCGCTTTATTCTCGGTACGGCACAGCAGGGCGGCTCGGCCGACGAGCTGACGCTGCACTGCGGCGACGCGCGTGTCCGCATTTGCAGGAACGGCAGCGTTTACGTTGAGGGCCGGCTTTTCCTGAACGGTACGGAGCTGACTGCCGGAGTTGAGGAGGATTGATTGCGATGGAACTGAAACTGCGGGACGGGGACTATGTTCCCGCTGCGGACAGGGACTTTGAGGCGGTGAGCGGCGATGCTGCCGTGCTGCAGCGGGCAATGCTGCGGCTGCAGGCGCGGCGCGGGTGCTTTGACGCGCTGCCGGACTACGGCAGCAGACTTTACACGCTGTGCCGCATGAAGCCCGGAGAGCGCGCAGCCAACGCGCGGGCGTTTGCCGAGGAGGCGCTGGCGGCGGAGCCGGAGGTGCAGGTCGGCGAGGTGCGCTATACGCCCGGCGAGGACGGCAGCGCACTGGTTGAGATCGAACTGCTGTGCGGCGGGCGGACAGGTACGCTCACGCTCGGCATTTGAAAGGACTTTGATATTCTGATATGAGAACGACTGATGAGATTTACAGCGCGCTTGCCGGAACACTGGCGCAGATGAGCGGTACGGCGGTTACCGAGGGCGGAGATATGTCGCTGCGGCTGCACGCGGTCGCCGCGGAGGTGTTTTCTCTGGAGGCGCAGGCGGATTTCGTTGCGCGGCAGAGCTTCCCGCAGACGGCGGTGGGAGAATACCTTGACCGGCACGCTGCGCTGCGCGGTTTGACGCGCGGTGCGGCCCAAAAAGCGGAGGGGGTGCTCCGGTTTTTCGTTGACGCACCTGCGGCGGGGGAACTGAGCGTTCCGGCGGGGACGGAATGCCGCAGCGCGGCAGGGACCGCCTTCGTTACCACGCAGGCCGGCGTGATCGCGGAAGGTGAGACGGAGTGCAGCGTTGCGGCAGCGGCGGCAGCAGCCGGCAGCGGCGGGAATGTTCCTGCACAGAGCGTGACCTGCATGATCCTTCCCCCACCCGGCGTCACCGGCGTTGTGAACGATGCGGCTTTTTCCGGCGGGACCGACGGCGAGGATGACGAAGCGCTGCGCGGGCGCATTCTGACTTCGTATCGGCTGCTCCCGAACGGCGCGAATAAGGCTTACTATGCAAGCCGCGTGCTGGATCAGCCGGGGGTCGCCGCCGTGGAAGTCACGCCGCGCGGGCGCGGCGCGGGGACGGTGGACATCGTGTTTGCCATGCAGGACGGTGTGCCGTCGGATGATAAGGTCGCGGAGATCGCGGAGATGCTTGACCGCGACAGGGAAATCTGCGTGGATATCGGTGTGACGGCGCCGACGACGCGGACGGTGAATATCACGGCGCGGCTGAAAGCGGCAAGCGGATACAGCTTTGCAGCGGTTTCGGCAGCGGCGGAGACGGCGCTCTCCGAATGGTTCGGCGGAGCGCTGCTCGGAAAGCCGGTTTTTCGCGCAAAGCTGCAGGCGCTGGTGATGGCGGTGGAGGGCGTTGAAAACTGCGTTTTGAGTTTGCCGTCGGCAGACTATTCCGGCGGCAGCGGCGTGCTGCCGGTGCTGGGCACGGTCAGCTTCAGCGAGGCGGTGTGAGATGGACTACGCCGACGAATTGAGGGAACTGCTGCGTCCGCTCGGCATCTATGCGGTGGACGGTGGTATTTCCGGCGCGGAGCTGGGCAGCATCGGCACGGCGCTGGACGGGGTTTATGCGGCGCTGGATGCTGCCGAGGACAACGCCAATCCGCTGACGGCGCAGACGGCGGGACTGGAGCAATGGGAAGCGCTGCTGCCCTTTGCCCCGGAGAGTCCGAACACGGAGGAGCGGCGCAGAGCCGTTGCAGCGCTGCTGCGCATCGACGGCGGGAGCTTTACGCTTGCCGGGATCAACGATACGATCGCGGGCTGCGGTATCCGCGCGGTTGCGGCGGAGGCGGAGACGCCCATGACGGTCGTTATTTCGTTTCCGTGGAACCGGGGCATCCCGGACGGGATCGACGCGATCTGCGAGCGCATTGAGGAGATTCTGCCCTGCCACCTCGCGGTGGAGTATCGGTATGTTTATGCGACATGGCTGGAGCTGGAGGCGCTGTTTGACGTCTGGAGCGACGTGAGCGGGCAGTACCTTTGGCAGGAGCTGGAGCGGTTCGGAGGTGAAGCGGAGTGAACGAATGGACGGTCGTAAGCGTGATCGTTGTTCTGACCGGGCTGGTTATTTCCCTCGTCAAGCCGCTGCTCGGCCTGAACGGTGCGCTGACGCGCCTGACGGATGCCGTCAGCGTTCTGGAACGGGAGCTCGGCAACATCTCCGAGCATAACGACGAGGCGCACGCCCGGCTCTGGGAGCGGGAGAGACAGCAGGATCAACTGCTTCAGGAGCATGACAAGCGCCTTTCCATCATGGAAAAATGCGAATAATAGTTGTACCGCACGCCAACGTCGGCGTGCGGTACATTTTGTATGAGAAATTATTTGTTTTCATTATCGACGGGGGCGCTGCGCAGCAGCTCGCGGCTGAGCAGAAGGTCGACCGTTTCGCGTCCGAAATCGTCCAGCGCACGATATTTTCCGAGGAGCGACCACTCTGCGGCGCTCAGCGTCGAAGGACGGGGACGCAGCCCGGTGTTTTCGCAGAAAATGTCCAACGGAACGTCCAGCACATCGCAAATGCGAAGGAGCAGATCAAAGTCGATCTTCATGTTATCCCTGCGGATGATGCTGTACAGCGTCTGCACGGGGACGCTGACCTGCTTCGCCAGTTCACCTACCGGCATATGACTGGTTGCAAGAAGATGTTTGAGTGTGCTGCCGATCACGGTTTTTGTCCCCTCCTGTTGAACGCGGTCGCGTTCTGACTAAAACATAACACATTCAGTGAAAAAGGTCAACAAATAAATTATGAAAAATAATAATATGGGCTTGACGAATTATTAAAACTCATATATCATCATACCCGAGCTTATGAAATTTCATACAGACGAACAGAGAAAACGAACAGAGAAAAACGCCGCTGTGCGGACAGAACTGTCATGGCACGGCGGCGATATGGATGACGGTGACCGCGGCGGGGGCGCAGGTACACAGACACATACTGTATCCAGCCGGAGCGTCAAGCTGCTGCAGCACGGAGCCGTCCGGCAGGGGAGAGAGCACGCTGAAGTTTTCCAGTCCCGCGCGGAACCCCTCGCCGGTGCGCTTGACCCAGCTTTCCTTTGCGCTCCAGACGCGGAAAAATTCTGCCGCGTCATATCCGAGGGAGCGGAGATATGCGTCCTCCTCTGCGTGGAAAAACCGATGCGAAAGGCGCGGAACGCTGCAGGGGAGATGCTGCTGGAGGTCGAGTCCGAGAGGGGAATCGCCGAACGCGCACGCCCACCAGTCCCCGCTGTGGGAGACGGAAAAGTGCACCTCCGGCGCTTCGGGGAAATACGGCTTGCCGTACGCCTGCTCTGCCCGCGTCCACTGCGAGGCGTCGCGCCCCGTCCGGCGCGCGGCAGCATCGCGCAGCCGCTCCATGCGCGGCAGCGCACAGGACTCCGGGTAGAGATAGACGGTGACGGGCAGGCCGCTCAAGGCTCGCGGAAGCCGCGCTCGGCAAGATAGTCCAGCACGTCGCGGACGCGGTGGAGCTGCCAGATGTCACGGGTGGGGATGGTGGTATCATAATGATCTTCAAAGGCGGTGACAATGTTGACGATGTCAAAGGAGTTCAGCTCCAGATCCTGCACGAAGTCCGTGTCGAGCGTGACGCCGCGCTTGCCGGTTACGTCGAATACGATGTTGTCGATCAGTTCAAGCATGGTTTCTTTCTCCTTAAATACTGATGGATGCCGCCGTGTCCCCCGCGGAGGCACGGAGCATCTTTTTCGATGCGGTTTTTTCAAATTCCTTTTCGCGGATGTTAATCATCTGGAGCTGCTGATAAGAAGGCAGCTCGGCGTTGAGCGCGTTGATCGAGGTCTGCAGTGCGGAAAGAATCTCGAACTGCTCCATACCTGCGGTCATCTGCGGGTCGGGATAGATGCTGACGGCGGGCCTGACGTCGTCGGCAACGGAGCCGCTGACCGTTCCGTAAACGATGGCTTCCTTTACCATCGGGATCTGCAGAACCAGTTGCTCGATCTTCTCCGGCGAGATCTTCTTACCGTTTTTCAGAACGATGAGATTCTTGATCCTGCCGGTGATGCGGAGCTGATGATTACCGTCCAGCTCACCGAGGTCGCCGGTGTGGAACCAGCCGTCCTCCAGCGCCAGCGCTGTTGCGGCTTCGTCCTTGTAGTAACCGGACATGACACTGGGGCCGCGGACGAGGATCTCGCCGTCCTCCAGTGTCAGCTCGTAGCCGGGAAGCAGCGTTCCGACCGTGTCGAGTGCGCGGAAATCATTGCGGTTGACGGCAATCAGCGGGGAGCACTCAGTAATGCCATAGCCCTGAAGGATCTTGATCCCCAGCGCCTCCATGGAGGCGGCAATGTCCGTGTTCATGTGAGCGCCGCCGCAGATGATGACACGCACGGAGCCGAGGCAGAGATCGCGCAGCTCGGTGCATTTGCCCTGCAGGGTGTGCCGCGCGACAAAACCGAGCTTCTGGATGCGGCGGATGACGGTTTCTGCCTCCGCAAGCCTGCCGTCCTTTTCCAGCGCGGCCCGTGCGTTCTTCCAGAGCACCTCGAGCAGAAGCGGTACGCAGAAAACCGTTTCCGCTTCGGAGAGACGCAGGTCACGCAGCATGGTGCGCAGGTCGCCGTTGACGGTCAGGCACGTGCCGCGCAGCAGGGAGCAGATCACGCCGCAGGTCAGACCGTAGGCATGATAAAAGGGGAGACCGGTAAAGGTGGATTCGCCGAGATCCAGAGTTGCAACGGCAGCGCCGGCATTGTGCATCAGATTTCCGTTTGTGAGCATGACCGCCTTGGCCCGGGCTGTCGTTCCGGAGGTGAACACAACGGCGGCCTGCTGCTCCGCAGAGAGCGCGAGCGGGCCGGGGTCCGGCAGCAGGGCGCCGGATTCGATCAGTGCGGCGATGCTGCCGCCGTTTGCCTTTCCTGCTTCGGCTTCGAGGGAGATGATCGAGGCGACGGAGCTGTCCTCCGCGCTGCACAGCGGCAGGCAGATCGGCTGCATGGATGCGGAGGCAAACACGGCGTCCGCTTCGGCGTAAGAGAGCATCTGGCGGACGGTTTCGTCCGGCTGCTCAATGTCGATGCAGATGGCGACGCCGCCGCCGGAGGTCACGGCAAGGAACGCGACGATCCATGCGTAGCTGTTTTCGCCGCAGACGGCGATGCGCCGGCCGGCGAGACCGCGTTCTGTCAGTCCGCGCCGGAGCGCGGAGACATCACGGCAAAGTTCGGCGTAGGTGCGGACGGTTTTGCTGCCGCGGCGGTCAAAGCTGCAGACGGCGGGCTTGTCTCCGAAACGCTCCAGACCGATCATAAAATCAGAAAAAGCTGTGTAGTAAACGGTTGGATTCCATGGTGGCTGTTTCATCGTCAAAGCACCTTCCTGTCGGAATTTTGGGACTTCATAACGCTGTTGAGCTGCGAGGGAAGGTCGCGGGTGATGATGCTGAGGAATATGTCCACCATTTCCGCGTCAAGCTGCGTTCCGCGCGCGGCGGAAAGGCGGGCGGTCGCTTCCTCGAAGGAAAGATTCGGGCGATAGCGGCGGGTGGAGGTCATGGCGTCAAAGGTGTCCGCAATGGAGATGATGCGCGACGCCACGGGAATGTCGTCGCCGGAGAGACCGTCGGGATATCCTCGGCCGTCCAGACGCTCGTGGTGACCGCGGATGATGGGGGCGATATCCCTGAACGAGGAGATCGCGGAGAGAATGTCGTAACCCGCCTTTGGGTGCTTGCGGATCTCGTCAAACTGCTCGTCGGTGAGAGCGGTTTCGGAGAGAAGAATCTCGTCCGGAATGGCGACTTTTCCGATATCGTGGAACAGACCGGCGATACGGATGCGCTCGCAGGTCTCGGCATCCAGCTCCAGCGCTTCTGCCAGCGCCTTGGAATAGTATGCAACGCGGTCGGAATGGCCGCGGGTGTAGATGTCCTTCGCATCGACCATCAGACGCACTGCCTGAATGATCTCAATGTAACCGTCCTTCAGCCTGCGGGAGAGGACGGTGTTGCGGATGGAGGCGGCGCACTGGCGGGCGTAGTTTTCAAAAAGCTGCTGCTGGTAGAAATCCGGCTTTTCCTTCGTTGCGGCGGCGATCAGCCCGATGGGTTTGCCGTTGTGGCGGGAGAGCGTGGCAAGCAGCAGGTTGCCGTCCGGCGCGTAATATTTCACCTGCGCAATGAGTGTGTCGATCTTTTCGGCGGTGCAGGAGGAGAACTGGGCGCCCCAGAAATAGCGGAGGCATTCCTCATTGTGCTTCTCCTGCGGAAGCAGCACAAGAAGACTGTCGGTGCAGTCCCAGAGAGCGGAGACACCGTTAAGAATCTGCTTGCATACGGCGTCTGTGTCCTGCTGGGAATAGATGTCCGGCATCAGCTCGGTCATCGCGGTCAGACTGTCCTGATAGCTGCGGATGAGACGCATCTGACGGATGGATTTGACGCAGGATTCCACCAGAAGCTCAAGCTGGTCAAAGCGGTCGTTCTTTTCGTAGTAGCCCTGAATATCCAGCGTGCGGACCGTTCGGATGGGGGGCGCCATGCTCTTATGACCGGTCAGCAGAATGATGAAAATATCCGGGTCGAATTCGCGGATGCGTTCGACAACCTGATCGCCGCACAGCGGCGTCATCAGGAAGTCCAGCAGGAGAATGTCGAATTTTTCGCTGCGGATGCGCTCGATTGCGGTCAGCGGGTCGTTTTCTACCTCAACATGGTAGCCGACACTGCTGAAATAACTCTGAATGGTGGCGGTCATGATGGGATCGTCGTCCAGCGCGAGAATGGAAAACTCATTCTTGGACACTTCATGGCGATTTTTTCTCATATGCCTACCTCCTCTACTTTTTCTATCTGGACGAAGCCGTCGTTTTCCGCGGGGATGGAGAAGCCGATGATACTGCCGCCCTCCGGATTGTCTTTCAGCCACATGCTGCCGCCGAATTTGCCGCGGATAATGGAGTTGGAGATGTAAAGTCCGAGACCGGTTCCCTTGCTGCCCTTTGTCGTGATCATCTCCTGAAACAGCTTTTCACGCACGCGCGGTTCAAAGCCGTGACCGGTGTCCTGCACGTAGATCGTGAGCTGCTTGCCGTCAAAATCAACGCCGAGGCGGATCTCCTTCGTTTCGGAGTCGTGTTCTGCGTCGATGGCGTTGGAAATCAGATTGTTCAGCACCTGAATGATGCCGTTGATGTCTCCGCGCATGATGACGCGGTAATTGATATTGTTTACGGGAATGAGCGAGCAGCCGCTGCTGAGCAGCTCGTGGCGCATGAGCAGCGCGGTGCGCTTGAGCAGCTCCTCCAGCGTGAAGTCGTGCTTCTCTGTGTTGCTGGCGTTGGCAGCCTGCCCCTTGATCGCGGTGATGATATCGGACATATAGGAGCAGGAAGAGCGGATCTTGTTGAGCCATTCATAGATCTCACCGTAGATCTCGCGGTAGTCCTCGCTTGTCACATCGGGATCGCCCAGCGATTCGTCTGCCTCAACCAGCAGCGTGTCGATCGCGGAGGAACAGCCCGCAATGCTCATAATGGGCGTTTTGAGGTTGTGCGCCAGTCCGCCGGCCATCTGACCGAGCAGCGCAAGACGCTCCTGCTCCATCATGCGCGCCTGCCCCTCCTGCACCTGGAGCATACTCTTGCGGAGCTGTGTGATGTCCTTGAAAATGATGACATGGCCGGATTGCAGGCCGGCAACTTCCAGCGGCGAGATGTCTACAAGGTAGTAACTCTTTGTGGCAGGCTCACCGTTTTCGCCCGGGATGGTAAGCGACTGCTCATAGGCAATCTGGGAATGATGCTCTTCGCTGGAGCGCAGTGCGGCAATCAGATTGTACAGCGCGGTGCGGTTGGTGACGTCCTCGTTTTTCAGGCTGTCTTCCAGAGGACGATTGTCGGTAATGCCGAACAGCTTGCCGATGCTCTGCCGGAAAGACTTGTTGGAGTCTACGGCGAGTCCCTGAATATTGACAACAAGGTAACCGTCCGGAATCCAGTCGAGAACGTGCTGTGTCGCGATCGGGAGGATATCCATCAAATGGAGCCGGTAGATGGCAATATAGTTGCACATCAGCGTTGCGATAAAGCTGAGGGGCGTTGCCGCAATGGACACGTTGCTGCCGCTGAAGGTTGCGAAAAAGCTGACGCACAGCGGCACCAGCGCACCGAGGGACAGCGCTGCAGCCTGAAGCCGATAAAGCCGCGCGCGGTTGCGGCTGGCAAAGCGGACAAGCTCCGAAATCGAGGCAAGCAGACAGAAATATGTGTAGAAACCGGAAACATAGATGTACGGGCCGAAAACAATCTCGCTGCGGACAATGGAGAACACCCGGTACTGCAGGTGGTGAAATGGGTTGGTCCACACGACGAGGTTGGTCAGCAGCGGGACGATCAACAGCCATTTCCACCATTTCGGAAGCTTTTCCAGTCTGCGCGAAAAGACGACCGCGATGAGCAGCATCAGCGGCGGCGCAGAGCAGGCGGCAATATAGCTGGCAGAGTCCAGCACAAAGAGCATCTGCGTGTTCGACGGATCGGTGATACGCATTCCGATCATTACGGCTGCCCATTCAATGATGACGATACACAGCGCAATATAGATTTTTTTGATGAGCTGCAGCCGCTTTTTATCGTTGATACTGTAAAACAGAAAACCGAGACATGCGGCGATCAGCATGAAAAAGAATGTTGTGGCGAGATTGGAGATCACGGCAGAAGCCTCCGTCCATCGTAATAGATTCGTTCAGAATTCCTTCAACGCGGCGCCGATGCCGTCCGGCCAGAGGAGACCGGATGCGCGCAGCAGAAGCTGTGTTTTTTCCGAGGAGACTGCGATGGTTGCCGCACCGCTGCGCGCGCCGTTCCAGACGTCCACAAGAGAGGACAGAGCTTCGGCGCTGTCCGCGGACGCTTCGGAGAGCCGGGCGGAAAAGTCCGCATCGGAGAGAATCTCCAGACCGGGGACGACGCCGTTCAGCGCCTGGCCGAGCGGGGCGGGCATGGGCTGGATAACGTGGAACACCGGCGCGGGCGCATGGCGAAGCGCAACGATCGACTTCGCGCAGATGTCCACGGGGGAGAGCTCCAGAGGCATCGCCGCAAGAGACTGCGGCAGTGCGTGCAGAAGCTGAACGCCGCGAACGATGCGGTAAAACGCATTGGAGTCCGGATTTTTCTGGAACACGCCGTCCGTGCTGCGTCCGATCAGACGACCGATGCGGAAGACGCGGGCGGTCAGACCCTGCGCGACGGCGTCGTAAACCTTCTGCTCTGCGAGAAGCTTGCTGCGGACATAGACGTTGTCGTTCCAGTCCTGACCGATATCCAGATCGCTCTCGGAGAAAACATGGAGCGAGGCGGGGTCGGAGAGGACGCGCGTGCCGCTGATGCTGGCCGTGGAAATGTGGAGCAGCTCGGCGCCCGCATCCTGCGCAAAGCGGACGACCTGCTCCGTGCCGGTGACGTTGGTGGTCAGCAGGCGGTCGTCTGCGGCGTAGTGGCGGACATCCGCGGCGGCGTGGCAGACGGTGGAAACGCGCGCGGCAAGCGCGGCGTAGTCCGCGTCCGGCATACCGAAGTGCGGAAGGCAGACGTCGCCTTTTACAGTCTCGATGCGGCTGCGGTTTTCTGCGAGCCATGCGCTGCCGAAATAGTGCGTCAGCGTTTCGATGAGGCGCTCTGCGCTGCCGTCACGCAGAAGGCAGAGGACGGCTTCCGCGCCGGAGTTCAGGAACTCGTGCAGCAGGTGCGCGCCGAGGAAGCCGGTTGCACCGGTGAGCAGAAGCGCGTTTCCGCTGCCGCTCGAATTTGCTCCGGCGGGCAGGGACTTCGGCGTTGATGCAGAGACGGCGGAGGCGCTGCCCTGCGCCGGTGCGGCAGGCGCACCGGCTGCGAGAAGCTGTGCCTGCGCCCGCGCGGTGGGGGCGCTGTAAAATTCCGCGAGCGTCATACGAATGCCGCGGTTGAAATATTCACTGAGGATGCTGAGTGCGGAAAGGCTTGTGCCGCCCTGCTCAAAGAAGGAGACGTCCGGACGCAGGGCGTTTTGCTGCAGCGCCTGCTTCCAGATCTCCAGCAGTCCGTTCTCGGAAAAGTCCGCAGATGCGGACGGTTCCGCTGCGGCGGGCTCGGCTGCCTGCGTCGGCGCGGGGACTGCAGGGACGGGGACGGAAGCGTCGGAGCCGATGGAGTCGTCAGAGACGATGGAGCCGTCGGCAAACGCATCCTCCGCCATCTGACGGATGCGGGTCATATCCGCCTTGCCGTTGGCGTTCTGCGGCAGATGCGGCAGCGCCAGAATGGCGGAGGGGATCATGTAGCGCGGAAGCGAGCGGGCGAGCGCGGCACGGAGGTCGGCGGCCCGGAGTGTTTCGGGAGAGACGGCAGCCACGAGCGTGTCAGAGCCATCGGGATTCTTGCGGGGGAAGGCGGCTGCCTGCCTGGCACCGTTTGCCAGCAGCGATTCGG
>JAZQNZ010000294.1:0-5650 GCA_045627665.1 Oscillospiraceae bacterium | reverse complement strand
AAACGCGTGGTTTTGTTTTTTCGGCGCTTTTTGCGATTATTCCGTACGCTGCGAACTCACTTCATCAGCAGCCATACAATCTTGGCGATCTGGGCGCGGGTCAGCGTGCTATCGGGACGGAAAGTGCCGTCCTCAAAACCACCGATCACGCCGTTCGAGGCGAGCGCCAGAACGCTTGCATCCTCGCAGTCGGGGAACGTTTCCGCCGTGCCGGTCACGGCGAAGAGCTTCGCAGCCGCCTTGCAGAAGTCGAGGCGGGAGATGTCCGCAGCGCCGTCCTGAGCGCTGTCACAGAGGCCAAGCTCGGCCGCCTTTGCCATTGCTTTCTCGGCCCAGCCGTCGCCGGTAACGTCCGCAAGATCCTTGTGTGCGCAGAGCAGAAGCTTCATCGCCTGCGCCCGGGTCAGCGTGCTGCCGGGCCGGAAGCTGCCGTCCGGGAAGCCGTCAATTACGCCGCTGTCCGCCATGTTGAGGACATAGTCATAATACCATGCGCCCGTGGAAACGTCAGAGAAGCAGACTTCCACTTTGCTCACGGCAAGACCGTTGCCCTCGCTCTTAACTGCAACATAGAAGACGCCGGGCTCGGTCATCGTCAGCGCAAAGCTGCCGTTGACGGCGTCGATGCCGGTGTCGGTCAGGGCGTCAATGCTCCTGCCCATGAACACGTCGCCGTTCAGCGGCACACGGGGGTAGAGCATATTGGCGCTGTTGTAGACCCAGGCTTCACCGTAGAACTGCACGCTCTCGCCCACCTTGGTTGCGCCGTTGAACGGGCTCAGGAAGGTCGGGTTAAGTGCGGGATCATCCGTGCCGCGAACGAGAATATAGTAGCTGCAGCCGGGCTGAACGTAGTCCTGCGTGGCAACGTACGCTTCGCTCGTCGGGATCACAAGCTTGTCGGTATCCGGCAGTGCAACGCCCCAGTAGGCGTTGATAACGCCGAAGCTGCCGGCTGTCACTTCAGAGGCATCGGTTCCAAGCGCCTCGTTCTCCACCCGCTTCATCATTTCCAGAACGGTCATCTGCTCGCTGTAAGGAACGGCATAGCGGATCACGGGCTCGCCGTTTTTGTCGGCAGCAATGCCGTCGCCCACCTGAACAGTGAGGTAAACATACTTCGGGTCAAGGCCGTTTTTGAATTCGTACTGCGCCGTGACAACAGTGTGTCCGGTGATCTTGTCAAAGCTGCGGTCCCAGCCGGTGAAGGTGTAGTTGGGGATCTCGGGAACTGCAGGCGCCGTGGCAGCCTGGCCGGGCTGGACCTTCTGACGCTCCAGAATGGTATAGTTCGCGCCCTCGCGGAAGGTTACAACATAGGGACCCGCCTCGTTCATCGGCGTGCCGTCCATGGTGTAGTAGCTGTAATCGAGGCTGCCGTCGGCCTTGATGGTGACGATCAGACCCTTTCCCTGCACCCATGCGCTACCGCCGGAGCTGCCGCTGTATTCCGTGTCGGAGATGCAGCCCGCGGGCAGATAGGTGAAGTTCAGCGCGCGCTTCGTGCCCTTGCTGTCGATCTCGATCTCATCGCCTGCGAACAGAACGCCGTCGTAGGAGGGATCGAAGTCGGAGTGATTGTGGCCCCAGAGCACCACGACATTGGAGTGCTTGTTGAGCACGTCGATGAGCTTATCCGCACCGGCGGTGAGGCGGTCGCCCCAGTAGTGCAGGGGGAAGTGCGTCAGGACAAAGATAGGGATATCGGCGGGCGCAGAGGCAAGATATGTCTCGATGCGTGCAATATCCGCATCGCTGTAACCCTGGCTCTGCTTCGCGGCAATGTCGCCGGCGCCAAGGCAGTAGAAGATATAGGCGTCCGTACGCAGTGCCTCGCCGACACGCATCAGGCGCTTGGCAACGGGATTGTCATAGTTGTTCATGAAGTCGCCGCCCATGGACGGTAACCACTCGTGGTTGCCGAACGTATAGACGGCGGAGCCGATCTTGCCAGACTCCACGATGGGATCAACGCACTTGAATACGGCGCTCACGTTCGCCCAGTAGAGCGGCGCGACAAAGGAGTATGCGCTGCCCATATCGCCGCAGGAACCCAGTGCGTCGATATGGCCGACATGATCCAGCACATTTTCAAGCCAGACCTGAAGATTGTTCTGCTTGTACCCGGTGCTGTAATGGATGTCGGAGACAAAAGCGAGCGTGATCGAGCCGTCGGCGTTCCTGACAGCCTGACGCGTCTCGCAGGGCAGGTCGCTGCCGTCTGGGATAAATTTCTCTTCCTTGGCGGTCTTTTCCATCACGCGGCGGTAAACCGTGACCTCAACGGCCTTGGACTCGTCAACATCCTCGCCGAAGCTCTTGCCGTCAAAGGTAAGGTAATAAAGATTATGCATGCAGATGTGCTTCGTGGCGCTGTCATAGGCAAAGGTACGTCCGCTGGTGAAGGTCATCAGACCGCTGCTGCCGGCAAAGACGAAGGTGCCCTCCGCCGCGGCGCTTTCCAGCGCCTGATCTTCCCGCGCCCACCAGATGCCGGTGTCCGCAGCGGGCGTGGCGTTCTCGCCGTCAACGGTAACATCGCCGCCGACGAGAACGCTGTCGGCCAGCGTCATTGCATAGTTCCTGCCATTGTCTTGGACTACGAACACGAACTGATCGTCCTCGGTCAGTTCCGTGGCCAGGGTAAAGGGATCCGACTCTGCGGCAAAAGCGAAGCCGCCGCAAACAGACAGCAGCATCGTCAGAACCAGCAGCAGAGTAATTGCGCGTTTTTTCATTTCTCGTCCTCCTGATGGTTTGGGTTCAGGCAGACATCCCGCTCCCTTTTCCTGCGAAACGCCGCCCACTGTGTCATTATAAACGGCAGCGCGCCGCCGTTTCAACCGTTCCGGGTACGCTTTGAAAAGTTGAATGGGAGCGTGAACTGTTTGATTTTTCTCAACAAAAGAATTGCATTATAAGTTTTACTTATGTATAATTATTGCAGCACATCAAGGGAGAACGCTTATGGTTCGCTTTATTCAGCTACAGTATTTTGTGGAGATCGTGGATCGCGGCAGCTTCAGCGCCGCAGCAAAAAGTCTTTATGTTTCCCAGTCCGCTCTGAGCCAGTCTCTGTCGGGGCTGGAAGCTGAGCTTGGCGTGGAACTCATCCGCCGTTCCAAAAGCGGCGTCCGTCTGACATACTTCGGACACCGAATCTACGAAAATGCGAAAGATCTGATCCGCTCCTTTTCGGAATTCGAGGATGCGGCGCGCGGCCTCCTCGCAGAACGCAGCACGCTCAGCGGTCAGGTGAATATTCTTTGCACAAAGGGCGGTGAAGCGTATCTCTCCAGCACCATCGTTCCGGAGCTGAACGCCGCATACCCTGGGCTGGAGCTTGTTACGACCGCCTCTACCGCCATGCGCGAGGGCATAAAGTGCTTTTTAGAGAGCGGCTGCGCGCTCGGAATGGGCGCCTGCCTTGCCGACGCATGGAACGATATCCGGGCGCAGGCCGAGGCGTCCGGTGCGGTGTGCGAATTTTTCGGCAGCGAGACGCCGCAGATCGTGCTCAGTGCACGAAATCCGCTTGCGAACGAGAAGTCGCTCAGCCGCGCGCAGGTCAAACAGCTCAAGCTGGTCTGCTTTTCATTCGCACCCGCACCGCGCTACCTGCCGCTGTTTGCCGGTCTCGGTACCCGCGCACCCAACCGTGCGTCCGTGGTGCGCCTGGTATCCGCCTCCGATTCCGCCGGCGTATTTGTTCCGTCCGCCATCCGCCGCGAGCTGTCCGAACACCGCGGGCAGGTACGGCTGATCCCCTTCGGCTTTCAGGACGAAACCGTCCTCCCCGTCATCCACTACATTCTCCACGCGCCGGAAAGCGAGCTCAGTCATTCGGAGCAATGCACGCTGGAGATAATACGGCGTTACCCCTATGCAGAATAAATCCCGTCCTGCGCAACGCGCACGGGCATGATAAACTCTCCCGTACTCTGCTGATACTCGATCCGCGCCTTACGCTTCTTTGCTTCGGCATCGGAAGAATTCGGTTTCTCCTCTCAGAAATCAAAACCACGCGTAAACCGCGTGGTTTGAACGGCCCTTCAAGCGCCTGTTACCAGCAGCGTCTCAAGACGCATGAAGAATCTGCCAACCGCATACCATTTTCGGGCCGCCGCTATAGCGGCCCGTTTTTATGCCTTCTGGTACGGTTCACCCGTAAACGGGTCTGCAAACTCTTATGCAGCAAAGAAAGCTCCGCTGCTTGTCCCGCCGCCATATCCGGGGAAACAACATCTTATCTTGATAATGTGCAAATATTCGTATAGACTGTATTGTGTATGATTGTAGATAGCGAGGAGCCAACATGGAAGGATATTTTTCCGCGAAGGAAGCTTCATACAAATAGGGCGTATAAAATCATTCAATACTTGCAAATAAGGAAAAGCACAATGACATAAGTGCAGGAAGTCAGAATCTATGAATACAAAAGAAATTGTTACACAGATCATTGAATATTTCGGGGGAGCACAGAACATAGTCACAGTCACCAACTGTATGACCAGACTTCGTATTCTCACGAAGGAGGAAGCTCCGGTCAACGAGGCAGGACTGAAAGAGATGCCGGATGTTCTCGGACTCGTTCACGACAGAGAGCGCTCATACGAGGTCGTCGTCGGTCCCGGCAAGAGTAGAAAATATGCTGATCTCTGCCACGACCTGGGGCTGCCGGCTGCAGCGGAAAATGCCGACGAAAGCACCCCTGACTGGAAACAGAATAAAGAGAACATGAGATCGGGTCAGAAGGAGAACAAGCTCAGAGCGGGTCTTAAGACCATCGGAGATATTTTCGTTCCTCTGATCCCGGGTGTGATCGGCGCAGGACTATGCGCCGGATTTGCGGCGCTGATCTCCCAGTTGGTTCCGGATTATGCGGATATCCCTGTCTGGAATGCCGTCTATACGCTGCTCTCCCTTATCAACACTTCCTTTATGACCTATATCACGGCATGGGCCGGGTATCGCGCGGCGGAACGCTTCGGCGCAACGCCTGTTCTCGGCGGAATGCTGGGGCTTATTACTTCACTGGACGGCATCAATACGATCGCGCAGACCCTCGGACTGTATAACGAGACGCAGCCGCTGCAGTCCGTTCTCAGAACCGGAAGAGGCGGCGTGCTGGCGGTGATCGTCGGCGTACTCATTCTTTCTTATGTGGAAAAGAAGATCCGAAGCCGTATGCCCGACAGCGTGGATATCGTATTCACACCGCTCCTTTCACTGATCGTTGTCACGATACCGTATATTCTGATCATCATGCCGCTGCTCGGCTATGTTTCATCCGCGATCGTCTGGGTATTTGGAAAAGCCTGCATGGCGGGAAGCCCGATCATCCGAATGATTACGGGGTATCTGGCGTCCGCGTTGTTTCTTCCCCTGGTTGCGGCAGGGATGCATCACGGACTTGTGGCGCTGTATCCCGTACAGCTTCAGGAGATCGGATATATCACCCTCTATCCCGCGCTCGCGATGGCCGGAGCCGGACAGGTCGGAGCCGCCATTGCCATCCTGAGAAAAGCCAGGCAGAAGAAGAACGCACGCCTCGTCCCTGTGATCAAAGGCGCACTCCCCGCGGGCTTATTGGGAGTCGGTGAGCCGCTGATCTACGGAGTTACGCTCCCCCTGGGAAAACCGTTTATCA
>JAZQNZ010000293.1:0-2636 GCA_045627665.1 Oscillospiraceae bacterium | reverse complement strand
TGCCGGTCTTGCAAAGAAGTGCCAGATCGAGCTTGCCTATGCCATCGGCGTGGCACAGCCTGTCAGCGTCATCGTGGATTCCTACGGCACCGGCAAGGTCAGCGATGACCGCCTGAGCGAGATCATCAGCGAAAACTATGACCTCCGCCCCGCAAAGATCATCTCCCGTCTCGGCCTGCGCCGTCCCATCTACAAACAGACCGCTGCCTACGGTCACTTCGGCCGCACGGACATCGACCTCCCGTGGGAGCGGCTGGACGCGGTTGACACGCTGAAAAAGTATCTGTAAGGAAACAACATCATGCCTTTTGAAAACGACAGAGAAGACCTGATCGAGGGCCGCAACGCCGTCACGGAGGCGCTCCGTGCCGGACGCAGCATTGATAAAATTTACATCGCGAAGGGCGAGGTGGACAAGACGCTCGGTCACATTGCCTCGCAGGCACGCGATATGGGGATCGTGGTGGTCGAGGCCGACCGCCGCAAGCTGGACGCCATGAGCGTGACAAAGGCGCATCAGGGCGTCGTGGCGCTTGCCGCCGTGAAGGAATACTGCACGGTGGAGGATATTCTTGCCGCTGCGGAGGCAAAGGGAGAGGCTCCCTTCATCATCCTCTGCGACGAGATTTCCGACCCGCACAACCTCGGTGCGATCCTGCGCACGGCGGAGTGCGTCGGCGCGCACGGCGTGATCATCCCGAAGCGCCGCAGCGCGGGCCTGACCAGCATCGTCGGAAAGACGAGCGCGGGCGCGGCGGAGCACGTGATGGTTGCGCGCGTGCCGAATCTGCCCGCGGCGATCAAGGATCTGAAGGAGAAAGGTCTCTGGATCTACGGCACTGCCGCCGGTGCGCAGAACGGACTCTGGGAGACGGATTACACCGGCCCGGTCTGTATCGTCATCGGCTCGGAGGGGGACGGCATGGGCCGCCTTGTGACGGAGAACTGCGACTTTCTCATCAGCATTCCCATGCGCGGGAAGGTCAACTCCCTCAACGCCTCCGCCGCGGCGAGCATCATGATGTACGAGGTGCTGCGGCAGAGAAGCAGATGAGCCGGCGGCTTGAGCAAAATTCCGTCCGTGCGCGGCAGGGAAGCGGCGCACGGGCAAAACGAATGAGTTATTTTGGGTGATTTTAGCATGGATGAAGAAAACAGAAAGATCCATATCTCGGACGCGGCCGCGTCGGATGATTTTGATCTTGAGGACATCCTGGCCGAATACCGTGCCGATACGGACGTCCCGGCAGAGCCCGATGCGGATCTGCTGGCCGACCGCAGCCGACGTCTGGTGATGGATTCGCTGGAGGACGGACTGGGCGCGGCAGAGTATGACAGCATCCACGGTATCGTTACGGAAACTGTGGCGGAGCTGATGCAGCAGCACGCGCCGGAGCCGGAACCACTGTCCGAACCGGAACCGGAAGCGCTGCCGGAGGAAGATCCGAATGCTCTGACGGCGACGGAAGAAGCGCTGATCGATGAGCTGACGCGCAGCTATCCGGAACTGGAAGCCCGCGAACTGACGGATGACGACGGCAGCATGACCTATGCCGCAGCCGATGCGGGGAGCGCCCTGCCGGATGACGGCGCGGAGGAAGAGGAAGAGAAAGCGCACGGCGCAAAGCGGAGCGGCTCCGGCCGCGGCTTCCTCTCACCGGTGGTGGCGATCCTTGCGCTTTTGACGCTGCACCGGCAGAAGCGCGAAGCTGCGTCGGGCGGCGTCGGAACGGAGCGCGAGGGCGCGCCGACGGAGCCGGAAATGAGCCCGGAAAAGGCCGTCCGGCACTACGGCGCACGGCGTAATTCCCTGAAATCGCGCGGGCGCTTTGCGATCGGGATCTCGCTGGTGATGATTTATCTCAGCTATGCCGCAGGCTCGTCCCTGCCGCTGACCGGTGCGCTGAAAAGCAGTCCGCAGGTGCTGGCACTGATGCTTGCGATTCTGGAAATTTCCGTCATGATGACCGGACTGGATATTTTTACGGAGGGCATTTTGTCGCTCGTCCGCAGGAAACCGACGGCGAAGAGCCTCGTTTCCGCTTCCTGCGTGTTCTCGCTGCTGGATGCGGGCGTGCTGGCTGCCATGAAGGGGGCAGAGATCGGCCTGCCGTTCTGCGCGATCAGCGCCGTTTCGATGACGTGCGCGGTTTGGGGAGAGTATTTCCGCTGCGCGGGACTGCGTGCGGGATTCCGCGTTCTGAACGCAAGCAAAAATCACTATACCGTTACCGGCGAAAACGGCATTACCCCCGGGAATGTCGCACTTTTGAAAGCACGCCAGAGTACGGAGGGGTTTGTCCGCCGCAGCGAGGCGGAAGATTACGGCGACGCCGTGTTCCGTCTGCTGACGCCGATGCTTTTGATCGCAGCGGTGGTTCTGGGCGCGCTGGCGGGGATCGCAGGCAAGCGTCCGCTCTGCATTTTCCACTATATTTCCGCGCTGGCAGCGGCGTCCTCCGCATTTTCCGTCACGATGTGCGTTTCCCTTCCGTTTGCCGCCGCAGCCCACCGCCTGTCGCAGAGCGGCGCCGCGGTTGCCGGCTGGACGGGGGTCCGCGAGATCGGACGCAGCCGCCATGTTGTCATTACGGACGCGGATGTGTTTCCGAAGGGGACGGTGGAGGTCGCAAATA
>JAZQNZ010000292.1:0-10109 GCA_045627665.1 Oscillospiraceae bacterium | reverse complement strand
CCCCCACCGCGCTTCTGGTCGACCGCTGCACCGGCAGCGTGATCTACGCGAAAAACGCCGACGCGCGCATCTACCCTGCCAGCACCACCAAGGTCATGACCGTGCTGCTCGCCGTGGAGGCCATCGAATCCGGTGAAGTCTCCGCAGCCGATTCCGTCACGACCTCCGCAACCGCGCTGCAGGGTCTTTCCGAGCTGGGCAGCACCGCAGGCATTCTCGCGGGTGAAACGATGACTCTGGAGGAGCTGCTGTACTGCGCGATGGTCTCCTCCGCAAACGAAGCGTGCAACATCATCGCCGAGCACATCTGCGGCTCCGTCCCGGCATTTGTCGACCGGATGAACGCGCGCGCCGCGGAGCTCGGCTGCACCGCAACGCACTTTGCCAACACCCACGGCCTGCCCAATTCCGACCACTACACCACCGCCTCGGACTTTTCCCTCATCGCGCTGGAAGCGGCAGACCACCCACTGTTTATGGAAATCTGCAGCACGGCGGACAAGGAAATTCCCGCGACCAACAAATCCGCAAAGCGCTCGCTCCACAATTCCAACGCGCTCATCTGCAGCAAATCCATCTACGGCGACAACTGGGTGTACGACGGTGCCTACGGCATCAAGACCGGTCACACCACCGCGGCGGGCTATTGCCTTGCTTCCGCAGCCTCGCGCGGCGGCGTCGATCTGCTGGCGCTCGTCTTCGGGTCGGACACCAGCACCACCTGCTTCCGCGACTCCACGAATCTGTACGACTGGGCTTTCGGCAATTACAGCTACCGCGAGATCCTCACCCCCGCCGACCGCGTGGGCAGCGTTCCCGTCGTGACGAACGGCGAGGTGGACTATGTGGAGCTCTGCCCGGCGACAAATTTTACCCTGCTTCTGCCGAACTCCTGCAAGCTCTCTGATTTTTCCCGCGAGGTAACGCTGAATACCGACAGCTCCGGCATGGTCTCCGGCCCGCTGACCCCCGGCGCCGTGCTCGGCAAGATCCATCTCATTAAGGACGGCAGGGATTACGGCTCCGTCGATCTTGTCCCCGTCTCCGCCGCCGCCGTCATTCTGGACCGCAAAAGCGGCGAGGTCCTCTACTCGAAGGGCCTGCAAAACCGCATCTATCCTGCGGACACCACCAAGATCATGACCGCGCTGCTCGCTGCGGAGGCCGTGGAAAACGGCGAGCTCTCCCTGAACGACCTTGTCACCGTTTCCGACGTCATGAACGTCGGTCTGGACGCCGGTGCCGTGCGCAGCGGCTTTACCGACGGCGGGGAGATCCGGTTTGAGACCCTGCTCTACTATCTGATGCTCACCTCCGGCGACGATGCGGCAAACCTGATCGCTGCGCGCGTTTCCGGCTCCGTGGACGCCTTTGTCGCCCGGATGAACGAGCGCGCTGCGGAGCTCGGCTGCTCCGACACTCACTTTGTAAATCCCACCGGTGCCTTTGACGAAAACCACTACACCACCGCGCAGGACATCTGTGCCATCGCACTGGAGGCCTCGCGTCACCCGCTGTTCATGCGCATCTGCGGCCCCGCCATGCTGGAACTTGACGGGGAAACCGACGACTCGCCCGCAACGGTTCTCAAAAACACCAACGCCCTGCTCTGCGACGAGTCCGTCTACGGCCGCGGCTGGCTGTACGAGGGCGTTTCCGGCATGAAGACCGGCTACAACAAGGCAGCCGGCTATTGCCTTGTTTCCACAGCAGAGCGCGACGGTGTGGAGCTTCTGTGCGCCGTGTTCGGCGGCGTGAAGGAGGGCAGCAGTTACTCCTGCTTCAGCGAAAGCATCTCCATGTACGACTGGGTATTTGAAAACTTCAGCTATCAGGAAGTCCTCAAATCCACGGAAAACCTCGCTTCCGTCGATGTTGCCCTCGGCAGCAACGCGGATTACGTAAATCTCCGCCCGACCTCCTCCATCACCGTGCTGCTCCCGAACGACTATGACCCCAACGAATTCTCCAAGAACATCCGGGTCTACGCGCTGGAGGACAAGGCCGCGCTGAAAGCGCCTGTTTCCGCGGGCGAAGTCCTCGGTGAGGTCACCCTCATGCGCGGCGACCGCAGCTACGGTACGGTCAAGCTGGTCGCATCGTCCTCCGTTGACCTCAGCCGCCTGCAATACATCAAAAGTCAGATTCGTGAAACCACACGCAGCGGTGCATTCCGTCTGGTTGCAACGGGTATCGTGCTGCTGTTTGCCGGATACCTCGCATGGGTGATCGTTTACCGCTACAAGCGCATAAAGTACGTCCGCGCCGCCCGTGCGGCGCAGAGCCCGCAGGAATTCGGCGAGTCCGTCGCACCGCCGCAGGAGCCTGAGATCAGCTTCTTCCGCGAAGACTCATCCGCCGCGTCCGCGCCGACCGAGCGCACCGCGCCCGTCACCGCCCTGCATCCGGAAACCGCAGCGCCGGTTTCCGCGCCCGACGCTCCCGTGCCGCCGGAATCCGACCCTCTGCTGCGCCATGCCGTCCGTGTTGCGGAGCTGCCTCCCGAAACGCCGTCTGCCGCTCCCGCAGCGCCGACCGGCTCCTCCGCACCGACCGTCCCCGCAGCGCCGACCGCGTCTGCCGCTCCTGCCGCGCCACGCACGCAGGAGGACGCCGACCGCGACTACTTCGAGGAATTTTTCCGCCCCAAAAAGTAAACAGGGCGCAACCGTCATACAATAACCAAACGCTCCCGCCTTTCCGGCGGGAGCGTTTGGTTATATAGCGGCCGGCGGCACGGAAAAACTCCCGTGCCGCCGAAAAACAAGAAAATATCAGTCGTTTGTGTAGTTGTCGAAATACCCCTGAATGAGGATGATTGGCGTACCCTTGTCGCCACTGCCGCTGGTCAGGTCGCAGAGCGAGCCGATCAGGTCGGTCAGATTGCGGGGGGTGGTGCCCTCGCTCACCATATTGCCGACAAGGCTGGTGCTGTCCTTCGCCTTGATGCGGTCAGTGATGGCCTGCTTCAGCGCATCGCCCTTGAGGTCGCCGAAATCGTTGTCCGCCAGATACTTCAGCTTCAGCTCATTGGGCGTACCGACCAGACCGTCGGTATAGCCGGGGGAAACAACGGGGTCCGCCAGCTCCCAGATCTTGCCGCAGGGATCCTTGAACGCGCCGTCGCCGTAAACCATGGCCTCGATGCGCTTGCCGGTCGCCTTGCTCAGCCCGTCGCCGATTGCCTTTGCAACCTCCATGCAGTTGACCGGGAAGAGCTTCACGGTCTCGTCCGTGGCCTTGTTGCTGCCCAGCAGACCATACTGCGGGTTGCAGCCGCCGCCGTCCACCGATGCGGTAAGGATGTCGTCCAGACCGAGAACGGTCTTTGCTCCGGCAGCCTTCAGCAGACGCTTGCTGCGCTCGCGGGTGTGGATGTCGCAGGTAATCACGGTGTCGGTATAGTCCAGAACGGCCTGCACGCGGTTTGCGAACACGACCTCGACCTCTGCACCCGCCTTGCGGATCAGGTCGGAATAAAACTCGATATAATCCACGCCGGTAAAGGGATGAACGGCATCGCCGAAGCAGGCGCGGAACTTCTCCAGTGAGAGAACGTCGGCGTAAGGATCCAGTCCTGCCGCATCCACCTGATCCATGCTGACCAGATGGTTGCCCACCTCATCGGAGGGATAAGAAAGCATGAGCACGACCTTCCTGCAGCCAGCCGCGATGCCGCTCAGGCAGACTGCAAAGCGGTTTCTGCTGAGGATCGGAAACGTAACGCCGACCGTTCCGCCGCCGGTCTTGGCGCGGACGTCCCTGGCGATCTGAGCCACGGTGGCATAGTTGCCCTGAGCGCGTGCCACGACGGACTCGGTCACGGCGACCACATCCCTGTCGTGCGGTTCAATGCCGTTTTCTTTCATAGCCGTCAGAACGGCGTTCACGGTGATCTCCACAATGTCATCGCCCTGGCGAATGATGGGAGCACGAACGCCGCGCACAACTGTTCCAATAGATCTGCTCATGATGATTCCCCATTTGTATTAGAGTTCGTGACGAAATTCACGACACATAAGTATAATACATGATTTTACCGATGTAAATCGTTTTTTTCTGTTTTTTGCGAATTTTTTCGTTATGTAAACTATTTTGACCGTTTTCCGGGCATCGGAATAGAATAACATGAAAAGTATTCCCTGAAAAGGAGCGATCTTGCATGGTTATTTACACCGTCCGCCCCGGCGACACGATCTACGCCCTCGCGCAGCGCTACGGACTGAAGCCGGAGGAACTGATCTTTGCAAATCAACTGCGAAATCCCGACATACTCTCCGTCGGGCAGGCGCTGGTTCTGCCGACGGACGCGGTACGCTACACCGTCCGTCCCGGCGACAGCGTCTATGCCATTGCGCGGCGCTATGCGCTTTCCGTGGCGGACATCCTGGCCGCAAACCCGCAGATCGGCAGCGGGACGCGCATCTATCCCGGACAGACGCTGCTCCTGCCCTTTCCGCGGCAGCGGCTCGGCACGGCAGTCGTCAACGGCTACATTACCGACGCAGTCAGCGAAACGCTCACCGCCGCGCTGCCGTATCTGACATGGCTCTCGCCCTTCTCGTGGCGCACGGACGCGCAGGGCGAGCTGACGCCGACTTACTCCGTCTCCGCCTCGGAAAGCGCCGCCTTCGGCGTGGAAAATCTCCTGACGCTGACCAACTTGAAGCCCTCCGGCGGTTTTTCCGGCGACATTGCCCACGCCATCCTGACCGAGCAGGCCGCGCAGGACAACTTCCTGCAGAATGTCACCGACCTGCTCGACCGCGGCGGCTGGGGCGGCGTCAATCTGGACTTCGAGTACGTAAAGCCCTTCGACCGCGAAAGCTACAACCGGTTTCTCCGCCGCCTCGCCGACCGGCTTCACGCGCGCGGCAAGCTTCTCATCACGGCGCTCGCGCCGAAAACCTCCGCCGACCAGTCCGGCCTGCTCTACACCGCCCACGACTATGCCGCCCACGGCGCCGCAGCAGACTACGTTGTCCTCATGACCTACGAATGGGGCTACACCTACGGTCCCGCAATGGCGGTCGCCCCGCTGAACATGGTGCGCCGCGTGCTGGACTATGCCGTCACCGCCATCCCGCCCGGAAAAATCCTCCTCGGCGTCCCGAACTACGGCTACAACTGGACGCTCCCCTTCGTGCAGGGCAGCGCGGCAAGGCCGCTGACGAACACCGCCGCCGTCACGCTCGCGGGCAGCGTCGGCGCGGAGATTCGCTTCGACGCCGCAGCGCAGTCGCCCTTTTTCAACTACACAGACGCGGAGGGGCGGCGGCATGAGGTCTGGTTTGAGGACGCCCGCAGCCTCGCCGCCAAATACCGTCTCGCCGCGCAGTACGGTCTCGCGGGCTTCAGCTTCTGGAATCTGAACAGCCTGTACCGGACGGCATTCCTCGTTCTGGAAAGTCTCTGGTCGATCGAAAAAGTGCTCTGACCGCGCACTTCGCAGTCAAAGCACTCCCGAAATCATCCTTATTCTCTGTACCGGCTGGTCAGGCTGCGCTGCCGCTGCATATACTCCCCCGGCGCCGCGCCGTAGGCTTTCCGAAACGCACGGAGGAACGAGGAGTATTCGGAAAACCCCGCCTCCAGCGCCGCCGCAGTCACGCTCATCCCCTCATCCATCCGCTCTGCGGCATAGGCAAGCCGCTTCTGCTGCAGATAACCGTGAACGGTGTATCCGGTCGCCTCCTTGAATCGCCGCATGAAATAGTATCTGCTGAGATAGCAGCGCGCCGCCAGCGAGTCAACATTCATCGCTTCGCCGATATGCCCGTTGATGTATTCCAGCAGCTCATCGATCTTCGGGTCCACCTCACGCGGCGGCGGTTCCGCCCCGACAAGGACGCAGCGATTGAGCGTTACCATAAGCTGCAGAAAATACGTTTCCTCCAGCAGCCCGCCGCCGAACGCGTCATCCCGTCCCGCCTTTTCCAGCGCGGAGAGCAGTTTTCTGATCTGCGCCCCCTGCTCTGCGGACGGACGCAGCAGGCAGCTCCGGTTTGCAGAGCATCGGCGGAAGCATTCGTCCAGCGCCGCATCCGGGGCGCTGCGCCGCTCAAGCTGCTCCGGCGTGATCCAGAGCACATAGCGCTCGTATGCGCGCTCTGCCGAGATGACCGGGCGGTGGATGTCGTGGTGGCGGACAAAGAGCATATCCCCGGGCTGCATCCGGTAGCACACGCCCTCAACGGTGTAGTCCACGCTCCCGCCGCACACCATCACGAATTTATCAAAGCTGTGGTAGTGCGCCTCCACCGTCTGCGCCATGGAATCATTCAGATGAAACAGTCGGTAATCCTCGTGGAGATACCCCTTGTTGATTGCCTCGTTCACGCGCGTCGCCCGCCTTTCTCAACGCAAGTATACCGCACGAATTGCGCGCTTTCAAGTGTGTTCTGATCTCACGCAGGACTTTTGTGCGCAGCGTCCGTGCATACGCTTCCCGCCGCAGCAAAAAAAAGAACCGCCCCGCGGGCGGTTCTTTTTCATCTCCGATCATCTGCCGAAAACGCCGCCGATCGCGTTCACTGCGTTCTGCAGCTTTGACGCGACCTCCTCCAGCGAACCGACGAGGGCATTGAGCGACTCGACGTCCACGTTCTCCAGCTTCCCCGCCGCGCCCTTCAGCGCACCCACGGCGTCGTTCATCGCCGGAATATCCGCGCTGCCGAGCTGATCGGCTGCGTCATGCAGCGAGTCAACCGTCGCGTTCAGGCTGTTCACGTCGATCCCGCTGAAGCGCTCTGCGGCGTCGGACAAAGCATCCACCGCGGCGTTCACCTCGTTCATATCCAGCGCCTGAAGATCCGCGTCAATGAGGTTGATGCAGCGCCGCAGCGTGGAAAACTGCCCGCTGACAAACACAACCGCTCCGACCAGCACAAGCAATATCGCCCCCTGAATGATCGTCTGCAGACGCATATGCAGCAGGCGCACCTTCAGAAGCTTATCAGCCAGCATCTTCCCGTTGTTCTCGTCGTTCATCCGCGTTCCACCTCTCAGCCTTCGGCATTGAAATAACAATGGCACATACCAAGATTATTATATCATCCCGGTGTCTTGCAGGCAAGCGTAATTCTCCGCCGTCCGCAAAACGGCCCCATCTGCGGGCATATAAGGAAAGCGGTGCACGGCGCAATGATCGCCGCACACCGCTCCGATGATGCCGTATCAGTCCTGATACCAGCCGTTTCCGCCGTTCGACTCAACGTAATACGATGCGCTCAGCGCGGGCGACTGCAGATTTTTGTAGAACACGGCGCGTGCCGCCTCGTGGTAAGGGATGACCCAAAGCGTGCCGATGCCGAAGCAAATCGCGCCGACGATATACCAGCCGAGGAAGCTGAGATCCAGCATAAAAAGCTCACCCTTGTGTCCGTTCATCAGCTCCTGCGAGCCGCGGATGCACTGTCTCCATTCATAGTCGGGGTGCTCAGCCTTGATGTAGTAGCACATGGAATAGGAATAGTATTTCACAATGCCGGGGATGACGAGCAGCAGGCTCCACAGCGCGATGAAAATGCTGGTGAGCAGGCCGAGCAGAAACGTCTGCCCGAAGTCCGTGGTAAAGCCCTTGAAAACGTCGCCGATGTTCATGGTGTCGTGGTCAAAGCTCTGCTTGCGAAACATCGCAGCAATGCCGAAGCTGAGCGGTCCCACAACGATCATTGCGCCGAAGCCGGGCAAAATCGTACCGGCTGCAACCGTGATTGCGTCCGCAAGCAGGCACACCAGCAGTGCCGTCATCCAACTGTTTCCGAAGATATTGCGGCTGAGCTGTGCTCTTGCGTCCGCCTTGATCTCTGCTCTTGTCATATTGTTTTTCTCCTTCCTCCGCAGTCGGTGTCACTGATTGAAAGATATGCGCCCGCTGCGAAACCTATGATGATTTCAAAATCCGGCAGCGCATCCGCATCGGAAACACGCTGCCGGAATCCTGATAAATGTGGGGTCAGCGGATCACGCGAACGCGCATGACCTCGTCCATCGCGGCGATCTTCTCCTCGATGGCGGCGCTGATATCGCTGCCGGTGTCGATGATGGTGTAAGCGATCTCACCGCGCGGCTTGTTAATCATGTGCTCAACGTTGATGTTCGCCTCGCCGATGAGGTCAAGGAAGCGGTTGATCATGCGGGGCACATTGCGGTGGATGACGGTAAGGCGAGCCACGCCCGCGCGCTCAAGACGAACGCTGGGCAGGTTCACGCCGTTTTTGATGTTGCCGTTGTAGAGATAGTCCGCCAGCTCCTGTGCGGCCATCACGGCGCACTTCTCCTCGCTTTCGGGCGTGGAAGCGCCGAGGTGCGGCATCGCAACAACCCCCGCCGCGCCGACGAGCGCATTGTTGGGGAAATCGGTGACATAGCGTGCGACCTTGCCGGAGGCAAGCGCAGCCAGCATGGCTTCATCGTCCACCAGCTCGCCGCGGGCGAGATTGATGACGCGGACGCCCTGCTTCATCTTTGCAAACTCCGCTGCGCCGAGCATATGGCGCGTCTCGTCGTTGTAGTGCACCTGCACCATGATGTAGTCGCTCTGACGGAAAACGGTGTCCTGATCGGGTGCGTGCTTTACAACGCTGTTGAGCCGCCATGCGGCGTCCACGGACATATACGGGTCATAGCCGTAAACGGTCATGCCCAGCTCTGCGGCGGCATTCGCCACCAGCGAGCCGATCGCGCCGAGGCCGATGATGCCGAGCGTTTTCCCGTTGATCTCCGGGCCGACGTAGGCGCTCTTGCCCTTTTCGACCGCAGCGGCAACGTTTTCATTGCCCGCAAGACTCTTCACCCACTCAATGCCGCCGACCACGTCGCGGGAAGCGAGCAGCAGCGCGCACAGTGCGAGCTCCTTGACAGCCTCGGCGTTGGCGCCTGCGGTGTTGAAAACGGCGATGCCCGCCTCGGTGCAGCGGTCCACGGGAACGTTGTCGGTGCCGACGCCCGCGCGGGCGATGGCAAGCAGCTTATCGCCGAACACGGCGTCATGCAGCTTTGCGCTGCGGATCAGCAGACCGTCGGGATTTTCTGCATTCACATCCACGGTCAGTCCGGCGGCGTCCAGTTCTTCCAGACCCTGCCGGGCAATATTGTTCATTGTTTTAACTTCAAACACGGTTCTTTACCTCGTAATCCTTCATAAAATCGACCAGCGCCTTCACGGCATTCATCGGCACGGCGTTGTAAATGGAAGCGCGCATACCGCCGACCAGACGGTGGCCCTTGACGTTCACGAAGCCGGCTGCGGAAGCGGCCTTGCAGAATGCGGCGTCCTTATCGGCGTCGCCGGTGCGGAACGTGACGTTCATAAAGCTGCGGGCGTCCTTCTCGGCGCAGGGAACGAACAGCTTGCTTTCATCGAGATAATCATAGAGCAGCTTGCTCTTTTCATGGCGCAGCGCATCCATCGCAGTCAGACCGCCCTGCTTCCGGATCCACTTCATCACGAGGCCGAGCATATAGATGTTGTAGCAGGGCGGCGTGTTATACATGCAGTCCTTGTCGATCATCAGCTTGTAGGAGAGCATCAGCGGCGTGATGGCCTGCTCGTGTCCGGCGAGGGACTTGTCGATGATGACAACGGTCACGCCCGCAGGCGCAAGGTTCTTCTGTGCGCCGGCAAAGATGATGCCGAATTTGCTGACGTCCAGCGGCTGGGTGAGGATGTCGGAAGACATATCGGTCACCAGCGGGACGGACACTTCGGGAACATAGTGCCACTCGGTGCCGTAAATGGTGTTGTTTGCGCAGTAATAGAAATACTTTGCGTCGGGATTCAGCTTCAGTTCCGCCTGCGCGGGGATGCGGGTATGATTGCTGTCGGTGGTGTCGGCGGCGATGTTGACCGTACCGTACTTCTTCGCTTCTTTTGCGGCGATACCGGCAAAGTTGCCGGTCACGGCATAGTCCGCACAGTCGCCCGCACCCATCAGATTCAGCGGGATCATGGAAAACTGCGTGGAAGCGCCGCCCTGCAGGAACAGGACCTCATGCGTATCAGGCACGCCGAGCAGCGCCTTCAGATCGGCTTTCGTCTCGTCGAAGATGGACTGATAAAGTGAAGATCGGTGGCTCATCTCCATCACGGACAGCCCGCTGGATCG
>JAZQNZ010000291.1:0-4859 GCA_045627665.1 Oscillospiraceae bacterium | reverse complement strand
TTTCAGTGCGTTTATATGTCGGCTGCTTCGGGTGCGGCGCGATCCGGCGGAATGCTCCGGAACCCCGCAGCGCTTAACGCTTGCCCGGCGTTTCCCAGCGCAGACCGCCGCTGGCGAGACCCCACTTTTTGAACATATTGTCATAGAACTCGGGGCGGGGAAAGTCCGAACGGAGATCGTAGGTGAGCTGATGGAGGCCGAAGCCGCGCTGATCCAGCGCGCGGGCGGCTTCGGTCAGGCTGCCGAGGGCATCGCGGGACATGGTGAAGACCAACTCGTTTTCACCGCACAGACCGCGCTCAAACTCGCCGGCGTCGGGCATGGAGACATTGTAATCACGCTCGCCGTTCAGTACGGGCACCAGCGCCGCGCCGCAGGAGTCGCAGGTGTCGAAGGAGGCGGCGGTGATGTTGGCGGACTCATATTTGGATGCCATCAAAAGCTGGCGGAGCTGGGATGGCTCGCAGTAGATCATCACGGCGTCGGGGACAAAGGTGCAGCTCGCCAGAGGCGCGATCGCCATGCCGTCCCGGGCGCGGGCTTTGTCGATGTAGGGATATTCTTTTTTGAAGTGGCTGAGGCTTGCCTCCGGGTCGCGGATGAAGTAAGTCCTGCCGACATAGTTGATGTCTTCTTCGGTGAGGGCGCCCTGACGGAAATTGATGACCGGCCAGAGACACCAGTGATCCTCGCCGAACATCACAAGGCTGTTGCGGGTGCGTCGGACAAAGGAAAATGCCTGACACAGCGCGTAATGGATGCCGCCCGCGGACGGCTGACTGCAGCCCTCGGGCACTTCGTCCCGGTTGATCAGCCTGATTGCCAGGGGCGCGGTTTTCAGAAGAAAGAGCTGCTCCAGCTCCCTGCCTATTGCGTGAAGTTCTTCCAAAGTGTACACGGCGTTACCTCCAATGATGATAGTTCTGTCTTTTTGTGCAGCGCAGTTTCGTAAGCTGATTACTATTATAATATATCCGGGCTGCGGAGTAAAGACGAACGCACAAAACGCGCTGCGCTGCCGCGATTCGGAAAAGGCAGATGAGCGCGTCTGCACATAGGAAAACTCAGGGAAACGCATCCGGGGAAATAATTGACAATATCAGGGAAACAATATATAATTTTTCACGGTATCCGCCCGGCGGCTGCGTCTGCCGGACGGCTGGGAGAAAACATTTTTTTGAAAGGGGCATCCTATGAAATCCAAACGATTCCTGTCCTTTGTGCTTGCGCTTGTTATGGTGCTGGCGCTGCTGCCAGCCTCGGCGCTGGCGGGTTATGCACCCTCCACTGCGGCAGTACAGAACTGGGTTGCGGAGATTACCGGCAGAACGATGGCCGATACCTGCTTTATCAATTATAAGCAGGAGCTGAGAATCACCGTCTACCCTGCCACAATGACGGCAAACATCAACTTCAGCTATACGGAAGTGACTCCGGCTGAGGATCTGGAGAGCTCCAAGGATAAGGATAATGACAGATACTCCAAGATCATGAGCTTCGTTTCACAGCTCGAAAGCGCCACGGGCAGCGGAACTGCGAGCGTTGAGACGACCTCATCGTCCTCGTACAAGCTTTGCTTCGACTATATCAGCTTTCCTGTCATTCCGCAGGAAGATCTCAGCGAATCTTATTGGCCTGCCGGAGAAATCAAGAATGTGAATTGGAAACAGTGGGATCAGACCGGGCTTAACCGTATCATCGTTGGTACCAAAAGGAGCGGTACCGGCAGTTCCGGCAACAGCGCATCTGCGTACGTTTCCAGATACTGGGAAGGCGACGAGCAGCCGCAGCCGCAGAAGCCGGAGGAACCCCGCAAGTTCACCATAGGGCGGGACAATTTCAGCTTTGTCAATATCAACGGCGCTTTTTTCGGCAGCGCCTCCGCAAAGCCGGGCATCGAGCCGCAGACAACGTATGCCGCCGGAACGTATGGCTCGCTCTATGATCCGGACACGATCCGGCAGATAGCCGCCGGACTCGGCGAGAGCAAAGCCGCGCTTATGCACGAAAAGCTGTCCAAGCCGTTCAACGGCCTGTGCCGCGGCATGACCACGGTTGCCGGTCTGCTTTACACCGGCAAGTATTCACATTCGGACTTCGGCTCGGTGACGCAGACCTACGACTATCCCCTCCCAAAGAACAACAAGGCTCTGCTGCAGGCGATCGCCTACTATCACTTGATGCAGTACAGCGATTTTGAACTGGCTGAACTGGAAACAAACCAACTGGAACAGTTTTTATACGGCAATCATATCTCAACGCTCATCAGTCTGGCGGAAAAGCTTTTGCCGGATACGCCGATCTCCATTCCGCTTATTAGCAAGCATCATGCAAATGATGAAAAAATGTTCGGTCATTCCATGCTGGTGTTTGACATGGAAAAGACCGGCGGCAGCGTAAAGTTCTCGGCGTATGATCCAAATTATCCGACGGAAACGATCTACCTGACGCCGAATGCAGCGAATACCGCGCTGACTGCAAGCAATCATTATTCCGAACCGATCTATATCAGCTATCCGATGGCGGTGGATGCGCTGTACGAATCGGATTACACGACCTTTCCGATCGAGGCGATCGTTCCCGACGTCTCCGGCAACGAGGCCTACGTTGAGGCCACCGGCGACAACATCACCGTCACCTGCGGCGACGAGTCCGCCGTGATCAGAAACGGCGAGAAGGTCAGCGGCAATCTGAATATCACGTTCGTTCCCGGAGAGCAGACCGACGCCCCGACGCATGAAGTGATGTTCTTCATGAATCCCATCCGTCCGAGCTACCGCATCGAGATCGACGATCCTGATTCCGACAGCTACGTCACCATCTGGACGAAGAACATTCAGGCGTATGCCGACGGCGGAAAGGGCGATATGACGATCTACGCCTCCGACGGCAGCGTCGTGGCGGAATTTGAAAACAGCAGCAAAGAGAACCGTCTCTCGGTCGTCTCTCCCGGCAGCGGCGGCGGTCTTGCCGGCACGACAGTGCGCGCAAAGACTTCCGGTGTAACGGTCACGCCGACCTCTTCCGGCGCAAAAGTCCGCACCTCGGACGGCGCGAAGGCGACGGTCTCCGCCTCCGGCAAGACGGAATCGATCAAGTTTGAAAATGTTGACACGAGCAAAGAAGTTCAGCTTGAAACAAAGAACCGGGCGGTTTCGCTTTCCTCCGACGGCAAGCAGATCGCAAAGGGAACCGCTTCCGCCTCCGGCGCAACGGGCGCTGCCGTCACGGAGAAGACCGGCGACGTTCAGCAGATCGCAAAGGAAGCCGACAGCAAGGCCGGACAGCTCTCTGACCGGATCGTGGAGAAGATCAAAAAGTCCGACGACACCGTCAAGAGCTTCCGCAGCCATGGCTACAATTACGATAGCTGGGCGGAGGAGGAGCTTGCCCGCGCAGACGCTTTCGGACTGATTCCCGCCTCCGTGAGCAGAAAGTTCAAGAGAGCGATCACGCGCAAAGAGTTTACGGAGCTCGTCTATGCAATCGTGAAGTCCGTCACGGGCATGACCGACGAGGAGATGGCGGCGTATGCCGACACGCCGGACAGCAGCAATCCCTACAGCTATGAGTACGAAGATCCGTCGGTCGCCTTCGCATATGGCTGCGGTATCGTAAACGGGTATCCCGACGGTTCGTTCCAGCAGGATAATTCGATCACCCGCAGTGAGGCCGCAAAGATGCTCGTTACGACGGCGGAGCTGCTTGGCAAAACCACGAGCGAGCGCGGCGCAAAGTATTTCAACGATTCTCCCTATGACTGGAGCCAGACCTATATCAACAAGATCAGCTCCATCGTGTCGTCTTACAGCGGCACGGGCGTTATGCAGGGCGACACGAACGGAAACTTCATGCCAAAGGGAACCTACACGGCCGAGCAGGCAGTCCTGACGATGGAGCGTCTGCTGGAGAGCGTTGTCGGCGAGAGCGCCGGCTACTCCGGCGGTGTTGTGAAAAAGGAGACCCCCGCGTCGGCAGACGGCGATCTGACGGGCTTCGTCCCGGTGTTCAGCTGGGAGCGCGTCGGTACAGAGGGCTACGGCAGAAAGATCTTCACAAGCGGCAAGTACGTCCGCGAGGACGGGCGCGCGGTGCTGTATGTGGACAGCTCCGACACCCTTGACGCGATTGCGTATCAGATCTACGTCCTGCCGGAGGGCGCGAAGCAGAGCGCTTATGAAACCAGCAAAGCCTATAACGCATGGGATTCCTCGCCGTTTGCATGGATGGAGCCGTTTACTGCGACGCTGTACCTTGATTCCTACGCCGGGCTAAGCTTCTATGACCTTGAAAACGCCGGACTGGACGCCATCCGCATTGAGAGCGACTGGATCGACGAGATGTACTACGCATATCCGGCGCCGGATGGAGACTATTACCTCGTCCGCGAGCTGTAAGCGCACGGAACAAAAGAGCATACAATTTATAATCAATGGCAGGCGCTTTCGGCACCTGCCATTGATGCATCTCGTCCCGGAATGCGGGGAGCGGCCGGAACGGAACGGTACGGACGTCAGGGCGGAGACGCGATATCATACTGTATTGGTATATTTGACCGGCCCCGGCAATAAGCCGGATAATACCGGAAAAGCCGGCGAGCGCATGACCGGAAGCGAAAAATGCGCCTGATTTCCCCGGAACTTGGGCACATTCATTTTCGATATGATTATTTCTTACAAAATACGCCGTGAAATGCTTGCAATGTTCGTCGAAATGTGATAGCATTAAAATGAATAAATGTAGGCTCTTTCCAGCGCGGGAAACAAAGCCCGCGGAACGGATCGGACAGAGGGATGCCAATGAATATCTCATACATAAAGCTCGGCGTTGCCGCGCTGCTGCCTGTTGCCGCGGCTGCC
>JAZQNZ010000290.1:0-5118 GCA_045627665.1 Oscillospiraceae bacterium | reverse complement strand
CTGGCCGGCCATCCACATCGTCGGAAAGGAGATCGTCCGTTTCCACTCCATCATCTGGCCCGCCATGCTGATGAGCATGGGTGAGCCGCTGCCGAAGCACGTGTTCGGTCACGGCTGGCTGGTCATTGACGGCGGCAAGATCAGCAAGAGCAAGGTCAACGTGGTCGATCCTTATATGCTTGCCGAGCGCTATGGCGTGGATGCGCTGCGCTTCTTCCTGCTGCGCACCTTCCCCTTCGGCTCTGACGGCAATTTCTCCAACGTGCTGCTGGTGAACACCATCAACAACGACCTTGCCAACGACCTCGGCAACCTTGTCAGCCGCTCTACCGCCATGGTGGAGAAATACTTCGGCGGCATTCTGCCCGCAGCGCAGGCAGAGGGCCCCGAGGATGCCGGACTGCTGGAGCTGGCGAACGGTCTGCGCGACCGCTACGAGGATGCGATGGAGCACTTCGCGCCCCACAAGGCGCTGGAGGAGATTTTCAAGGTCATCCAGCGCGCCAACAAGTATATCGACGAGACGGCCCCCTGGACGCTGGCGAAGGACATGGATGCCAACGGTGCCCGCCTTGCCCGCGTGCTCTATAACCTGCTGGAGGTCTGCCGCGTTTCCGGCGTGCTTTTGACGCCGTTTATCCCCGGCTCCTGCGAAAGGCTGTTTGCCCAGATCGGCGCGCCCGCTGCGGTGCAGACGTGGGAGAGCGCTGCGTCCTGGGGACAGATGCCTGTCGGCACCGCCGTCATCAAGGGCGACGCGCTGTTCCCCCGCATCGACGTCAAGAAGGAGCTGGAGGAGCTGGAAGCAATTTCCGCTGCGGCGAAGAAGGCTGCCGCCGGCCCGCAGGTGGAGCTGGGGCCCTATGCCGCCGAGAACGTGGACTTCGACACCTTCTGCAAATCCGATTTCCGCGCCGTCAAGGTCAAGGCCTGCGAGGCCGTCAAGAAGAGCGACAAGCTCCTGCGCTTCACGCTGGACGACGGTACCGGCACGGATCGCCAGATCCTCTCCGGCATCCACAAGTGGTATGAGCCGGAGACGCTGGTTGGCAAGACGCTGCTTGCCATCGTCAACCTGCCCCCGCGCAAGATGATGGGACTCGATTCCTGCGGTATGCTGATCTCTGCCGTTCACAAGGTGGACGGAGAAGAGAAGCTGAACCTCGTCATGCTGGACGACGCCATCCCCGCCGGCGCAAAGATGTGCTGAAAAATGCGATAACCAAAATGCCCCGACCGTATGGCCGGGGCATTTTTTTGCGGACAGCGGCATAGGCTTCATACTGGCCTTTGATAATAATTGAAAAAACCGTATCAGAAAAGCAAAAAAGGGGGACGAATGCCAGTGTCGTATGAAGACCGTACAAAATCCGGCAGCGTACAGACCGTAAAGAAGCCGCACACCGTCACAATGGAGGATCGCAGAAAACTGACCGTCAGCGGCGTGGAGGACGTGGAGAGCTTTGATGAGCATGAGATTGTGATGCTGACCTCGCAGGGGTGTCTGATCGTACGCGGAGAGGGGCTGAGCGTCGGCAGACTGAGTGTGGATAACGGCGACGTTTCCGTTGCCGGGACGGTCGCAGAGCTGCGCTATGAAGAAATGCAGTCCGAGCGCGGACTCTGGGCGCGGCTTTTTCACTGAAAAGCAATGCAGCTTTCTGTAAATCGCCAGATCCTTGAGGCGGCGGCAACGCTGCTGACGGGGCTCGGCCTCGGCGCGCTGTACACGCTTTTCTCCGCACTGCGTGCCCGCCGCGGGCGCTTCGCGGGCGCGCTGCTGGATGTGCTGTACTGCGTCCTGTTTGCCGCGGCGCTGTTTCTGCTCGGGATGGGCCCGGGAAACGGGCAGCTTCGGCTGTATATGCCGCCGCTTGCCCTTGGCGGCGGGATCGTGTGGACGGCTCTGTTCGGCGCTCCGGCGGGGCGAATGACGTCGCGCGGCTTTGATTTTGCCGCCGCCGCAGGGCGAAAAGCAGTACAGCCACTCAGAAAAACATGGGATTATTTCGAAAAAAATTTAAAAAGTATCTTTTCAAAAGCGAGAAAATGGTTTACAATAACCAGTAAACATGCAACCAAAGCACATACGCAGTCCGAACGGATGCGGACATTGCGGGAGGAATCGGCGCATGAAGCTGAAGCGTTCCAGTATATTTATGAAAATTGTGATTCTGGCGCTGATCATATATGCGGGCATCAGTCTGGTAAGCGCAAAGAATCGAATCACCGAGGCGGAAGCCGATCACGCAGTCCTGCAGGCAAAAGTGGACGCCGCGCTGCAGGAAAACGCGGAGCTTGAGTATGATATTGCGCACGCCGGCGATCCGGAAACGATCGCGTCCATTGCCAGAAGCAAGCTGGGGCTTGTCATGCCCGGCGAAAAAATCCTTTACGATGTAAATAACTGACCGGAAACGGCTGAGAGGATACAATGGAGCTGAAAACAGGAACTGTATTGGACGGAAAGGTGACCGGAATCACCAAATTCGGCGCATTTGTTGCGCTTCCCGACGGGAAAAGCGGGCTTGTGCATATTTCCGAGGTTGCCGACTCGTTTGTGAATGATATTCACGAGTTTCTGACCGTCGGTCAGGAGATCAAGGTTCGTGTTCTCAGCATTGCAGAGGACGGAAAAATCCGTCTTTCCGCCCGGAACACCTCCGGCGAAGCGCGTCCTGCCGCAAGATCGGCGCAAATGCGTCCTTCTGCACCGGTGTCCCGTCCTGCCGCTCCCGCACCGCGTCCGCGCAGCGCGGAACAGTATGCCGTGACCTCGGATTCCGGCAACCGCGAGTTTGAAGATAAGCTGAAGGCATTCATGCAGGATTCCAACAGTAAAATGTCCGGCAACCGTCTGTTTGAGCAGCAGAAAAAGAGCCGTCCGAGAAAGCGTTGAAGATCAGGGCAGTGGTGTATCACTGCCCTTTTTCGTACGACAGGTGAAGCATACAATACGGAGGAAAAACGATGAAGATTATTGACATCACACGCGCGCTTCAGGATGCGCCGCTGTATCCCGACACTCCCGCGGCGGAGGTCACGGGGATCGAAACGCCGAACGGCGTGCGCGTCAGCCGGATCACTGCGGGCAGTCATTGCGGCACCCATGCGGATGCGGAGTCCCATTTTCTTCCCGAAGGTACGACGATCGACCTTATGCCGCTGGAGAACTACTGCGGACAGTGCCGCGTTCTGACAGTGCCGCAGGAGGAACTGATCCGGCTGGATGACCTGCGCGGGCGGCTCGGCGGCGCCGAGCGCCTGGCTCTGCACAGCGGCGGTGTTTCCTATCTCTGCGAGGAGGCGGCGGAATATATCGTAAGCTGCGGGATCCGCGCATTGGTGACGGACTCTGTCAGCGTCGGCCCGCTCGACAATGAAGCTTCGATCCACGGCATTTTGATGAACGGCGGCGTTGCCATTATCGAAAATGCGGAGCTGGACGGCGTTGAGGACGGAGACTATCTGCTCTTTGCATTCCCCGTGAAGATTGCCGGCTGCGACGGCGCGCCTGTGCGTGCTGTGCTGCTCTGTGAGGGAGAGTCGGCGCCGGAGCCTGAGAAATCCGGGGAAGATTTTCCCGTTCCGGCTCCCGGGACGCTTGACAATCCCGACGCAGCGGTCTAAAATAATTCTTGCAGAATTATGTTCTACTTATGAAAGAAATATTAAGATTAAGGAGAAATACTATCATGGATTTCAAAAAAATGTTTGATCTGACCGGTAAAAACGCAGTGATCGTCGGCGGCGCCGGCGGACTGGGCAAACTGGTTGCACAGGCTTTTGCCGAGAACGGCGCCAATGTTGCCATCGCTTCCCGTACCGAGAGCAAGCTGCAGGCTGCCTGCGAAGAGCTGAAGTCTCTGACCGGTAAAGAATTCAAGTACTATGTGATGGATGCAGGCAAGGAAGATCAGGTTGAGGCTGCTGCCGCTGCTGCAATTGCTGACTTCGGCCACATCGACATTCTGGTCAACAGCCAGGGCGTCAACAAGAAGCACCCCGCTCTCGAGTTCCCGATGGACGAGTTTGATCTGGTCATGCATGATGACGTCGCTTCCATCCTGATGACCTGCAAGCACTTCGGCAAGTACATGAAGGAAAACGGCTACGGCAAGATCGTGAACGTTACCTCCGTCCGCGGCAAGATCGCCACCAAGGGCCCCGGTAATGCCGCTTACTGCGCAGCCAAGGGCGCTGTGGATATGCTGACCAAGCAGCTCGCGAGCGAGTTCGGTCCCTTCGGCATCACTGTGAACGCTTTCGGCCCCAACATCATGAAGACCCCCATGATGACCAAGGTGTTTGAGATGCGCGCAAAGGAAAACAATGTCACCGTCGAGAAGTATCTTGAGATGCAGGCAGCAGGTCTGCCCCTGCGCCGTATGTCCGATCCGGACGACTGCGTCGGCACCGCGCTGTTCCTCGCAGCCCCCGCCTCCGACTTCCTGACCGGCAACATCCTCTATCCCGACGGCGGCCTGACCGCAATCGGCTGATAATCCTGCATAAAAATGCTGACACCGCCTTCCCGATCCGGGAGGGCGGTGTCCCATTTTTAGAATGGGTTCAACAAATTCCGAAAATTCTGCCTTTGCCCTTGAAAAATGCCGTGAGATTTGTCATAATACAATATTAGGCAAACAATGCTTTCGAAAATGTGTTTTTAATATATTGACAGAGAATTGGAGGAAAGAACATGGCAAAATTCATTACCGCCGCTGAAGCGGCAAAGCTGATCCCCGACGGTGCAACGATCGGCGTCGCCGGTATGGGCCTTTCCGGCTTCCCCGAGGAAGTCGTCTGCGCCATCCGCGACAATTTCAAGGAGACCGGTCATCCCTGCAATCTTGAGCTGCATCAGGGCAGCGCGATGGGCGACTGGGGCGTCGGCAATGCCTTTGAAGGCTGGGATCTCAATCCGAGAGAGCAGCCTTTGGACAGCAAGACTGTCGGCGTCCGCGGCCTGTCCCGTCTGGGCGAAGCAGGCCCCGGGCTTGTCACCAAGTGGTACGGCGCACACGTCGGCAGCGCTGCCGGTCTGCTGAAGCAGGCTGTCAACAACGAGCTGCAGAGCTGGTGCCTGCCGCAGGGCATCGCCGTCAGCATCTGGCG